>CAJQND010000355.1 GCA_905479595.1 uncultured Hyphomicrobiales bacterium | reverse complement strand
AGCCATGCCCTTGCTGCGAAATCTGAGCGGAAAAAGCTCCGACATGTAAAGCCAGGGTAGCGGGCCGAGGCTGATTGCAAAAAACGCGATGTAGGCAAACAACCCGATGAGGGCCATGGCCGCGAAATCAGGCGTTCCTTTTGACATCGCATACGCAACCACCAGCAAGCTCAATGACGTACCGGCAAAACCCAGTATAAACAGGGGACGACGACCAAACTTGTCGACAATCATCATTGCAACCACGGTCATCAAGACATTCACAACCCCTATCCCGACAGTTGCCAAAAGCTGTGTGCTCGTCCCGTCGAAACCGGCATATTTCAAAATAGTCGGCGCATAGTAGATTACGGCGTTGATGCCGCTGACTTGTTGCAGCAAAAAAGCGATAATCGCAAAGGAGACGACGGGGCGAAGCCGGTCTGACATGAGGTCGTTCCAGCTTCCCGATGAAGCTTCAGAGGCCTGGGTCTTTTTGATATCGCTGATGATGCGATCAACTTCTTCCTCTTTCAGGTCAGGTTGAATTGAAGAAATGACCTTTTGGGCTTCATCAACCTCACCATTGGCAGCGAGCCAACGCGGGCTTTCCGGGGCTCGCAGCAACCCAAGAAATGTTATCACAGCAGGGATAGCACCCAGCGCCAGCATCCACCGCCAGGCACCGAGCGGCTCAAGCAAAAATCCAACACAATATGACACCAGGATACCGATGGTGATCATTAACTGGAAGGCAGAAACCATGGCACCGCGATAGCGGTCGGGTGATACCTCTGCGAGAAACATCGGTGCTGTCATCGCTGACGCGCCGATCGCCAGCCCTAACAATAACCGCGCCACGGCCAGCAAAGTTTCACTTGAGGCAAGGCCACTGCCTATTGCTCCAATGCCAAACAGAAGCGAACAGAAAAACAGGACCTTCTTTCGCCCTAATTTATCGACGTAAAGTGAGGCGAGTATGGCCCCGCCCACGGCACCCAGAGGTACGGCTGCCGTAACAAAACCTTCACCGACAACTGAAATTGTGAACGTTTGGGTAATTAACGGCAGCGCGCCTGCTATAATGCCCTCATCAAACCCGAACAAAAGGCCGAACAACGCCGCGAGTGCGATCAAACGTATAAGCATCGTTTTCAACCTTTGTTGTTAGCTGGATGGGTCAACGGGGGAGTTTTTCGGCAACCCCGTTGGCGTGACGAAGAGACCATGCGGTAATTGTAAGGTAGCTGTTGGCTGATCCTTGCGATGGCCATGCGGCGGAATCTGCGACCGACAAATTGGGTAGTTTCCAGAACCGGCCAAACGTGTCCGTGACGCCGTCTTCAGGGTCAGCTGACATGGGAAGCCCGCCGATTTCATGCAGAGCCGAGCCTGCGGGATTGACTTGCGCTCTCACAAGTTTGGCATTTATTGCTTCTGCCGCGCTGGGCAGGAAGTCCTGCATCTGCTGCAGAATAGTCAGATCGCTTTGGGTCCGGTCTGACAGAACAACGTAATCTTTGAGGCCCGGGCTCTCACCGCCTTCTCCCTTTGTCAGCACGACCTCGTTTTCTGCGACAGCTTCCCCGACGCCAAAGCAGTAGACCAGGAGAAACAGCTCATCTGGCTCGCAATCAAGCCACACCGTTGCATGGTATGGCGAGTACCAGGTGTCCTTGAACGGGCCTTGTATTTGTACATGATATGGCCTGTCTTCTTTGGGAGGGATGAACGCATAGATTGGTTCTCCAACCGGTGCGTTCAATTTAAAAAGGCCCTGTACGAAAAGGTGGTCAGCCACATGCGTTCCAACTTTACCTTCGAGTTCCTTCAAGCCCGATGCCAGCGCAAGGCGTGTCGATTGAATCGCACCGCCAGCTAGCGTGTAATGGCGCGCTGAGAGGTTGACGTTGAAATCGTCTTGAGTGTCGCGAACCGCGAGGCCAGTGACCTGATCGCCATCATGATCGATCTGCTCAACCTCGGCATTGGGGATGAGTACGATCTTTCCGCTTTCAAGTTCTTTTGAAAGAAGTCCGCTGCGGATCAGGCGATCAACCGAGCTGTCAAAGCCACGGGGAATGTACCCATTTCGCGCTTCTTGCGTGTCCACGCCAAGCAGGGCATGTTCGCCGCCAATCCCGGATGCATCCAGCCGTGCAAGAAATTCATCCTGGGCCTTGCCGCGAAAGAAGGCGGGCGCTTTATCATAACGCCCTGAGACATGCATGAGCTTTTCGGCTCTGTCGTAGTATGGTGCAAAGTCATTGCAATCGAAGGGCCAATCTGAAAAGTCCCAATCTGCAAAGCGTGGCGCACACCCACCCCAAAATAAGGTTCGCCCACCAACCGCCGACCACGCATCGTTGTTGGTTTCAGGCGCTGTGCCCTCTTCATACACATCACGCGAGATCCATGATGTCTTGCGCCTGACTTGCGCGTTGATCTGCGGGGTCAGGTCATCGCGGCTGCGAAAAGGCGTCGAGCCCACATGGCTTGGCAAAACGAATGGCCCGGCTTCCAGGATAACAACCGACAAGCCTTTACGAGCAAGCTCCACCGCAGTCGTGACCCCGGCTGTGCCAGAGCCAACAACTAAAACATCGGCTTGGGTTTCCACTTCGGCAAACGCGGCAAGGTCGATGGAAAAAATTGATGATAGCTCAGACATGTTTCTGTGACCTCAACGGTTGAACAAAGTTTTCGCCACCTTTTTGAAAGCCCAGATAATGTCGTCGACATCCCTGTCCGTCAGTTTGGAGGATATGGTGAGAAGGGCAGAACGGTCGTGCAAGTCATCGCAAACCGGTAACGCTCCACGAGTGTAATCAATATCGCCAGAAAACGCGTTTGCCGGATGCGTCCACGGGAAACCGTCTTTGCTGTTTGAGCGTTTTTCCGTGAGGCTGGGAATGTTGAAATACCAATGCAAACCCCACTCGCCCATTGTCAGGCAAGCGAGTGAATTTTGAGGCCCGCGAATGCCTTCAGCCCTGAGGGCCTCGATAAACCGCGCGCACAAATCGCCTTCTGGAAATGTTGTGATGAGAAAGGGCCCGCTGTCGCCTTGCGGGTCAAGGATGTTCCTAAACTGCAACTCTGGAATGGCGGAAAGCGCTTCCCTTATTTTCCACTTCGCAGTGCGCATGGCACCGGTGATCTGGCCGAGTTTGCGAAATTGTGCCAGCGCCATTGCACCGGTCAAATCGGACATGCGCGCACCGAGACCCCAATATTGACAATCCTCATTTGAGGTATCGAGCCGGCCGTCTTTTCTCGCATAGCCAAGATCGTGCAGCGCAAAAATACGATCAAACAACGCATCATCTTTGCAAACAATCATCCCGCCATCACCAGCGGTCATGTTTTTGTTCAATTGAAAGCTGAATGTGGAAATGTCGCCGAATTGGCCAGCATTTGTATTGTTTTGACTGGCACCTGCGGCCTGGGCGCAATCTTCGATCAAGGGAATGCTGTGTTCGCGGGCAATATCAGCAATCCGGCTGACATGCCCGGGTGCGCCACTCATGTGTACAAGCAAGATTGCGCGGCTGCGGGAGTTGATTTTCGTCTCAAGGTCTTCGGGGTCCATGCAAAACGTATCATCGATATCAACTAACCGCGGAATTGCACCCGAGCGGACGATGGCAGATATGCAGCTTACCCACATGTACCCGGCGACGAGTACTTCATCGCCAGGGCTGATATGCAGAGCGGAAAGGGCGATGGACAATGCCGCCGTTCCCGATGAGACAGCCAGCGCGTGAGG
The DNA here is from genome assembly GCA_905479595.1 of uncultured Hyphomicrobiales bacterium. Taxonomy (GTDB): domain Bacteria; phylum Pseudomonadota; class Alphaproteobacteria; order Rhizobiales; family CAJQND01; genus CAJQND01. The sequence goes on along the minus strand of CAJQND010000355.1, from coordinate 5,284 downwards.
ATGACCATATTTTTCGCACCATTCCTTCTCCAGAGTTTCGACCATGTGCTGCGGATCGGGGCCATAAAACCGGAACGGGCTTTGACCGGTAATAACGCGATTGACCAGCTCGCGTTCTTCTTCACCAATCCACAGCGCGCCAGGTAATTCCCATGGTAACGGTTCTGTCCGGACTGGTTCGCCTCCGTTAATCGCAAGCTGTTCGTTCTGGGTCGATGCTTGCGTTTCTTTCATAGAATCATCCTTTTTTGAGCCGGGATTGGTATTTCAAAAATTGGAAGCAGAAGGTTCCGGTGGGAAATATTTATAAACATTCTGCACCAGTGATTATGCGTTCGTATAGTATTTAATAAATAAAGTTTATTAAATACTGGTATAAATTCTCATTTAAGATAAATATTGGAATTAATATTTACACAGTTTATTTTTTCAACGCGAAGTAAGACTGTTTAAGTTGTTGTATGCTCAAAATGAAATTTGTTCAAAACCCGTGAGAATGCGAATTAGATGCTAAAAATGCACTCGTTATCAACTTTGGTTTTAATTCTATTTGCGTTTGTGCTGTCCAACGGGGTTTCTGCCAGGCCATCGGATTGGCAAGCATCACCTCTCAAAGTAAACTTCACCGAAATATATGAATTCGCCCGGGTGGCGAACGATTCCTATAACAATCCAAACACTGTTAGAGACCGCCATCCCGGGGTTTCCTGGGTCGCGACACCCGGACATACAAATGTTCTCTATTTCATCAAGGAAATACCCAGCAAGCGCACACAGATTATCGCTATTCGCGGCACGGTGGATTCAAAAAACTGGTCGCTTGATATGGATGCGCACGGGGTGATCGACAAAAAAACCGGCATTCTGTCCCATCGCGGTTTTAACACTGTTGCCGGCGTCCTTTACCGGGATCTGAAGAAGCGGCTGAAGCGTGGGTATAAGATTTATTTGGCCGGCCATTCACTGGGCGGGGCTGCGGCGGTCATTCTGGCAACCTATCTGGACCGCGACGGGTATAAAATTGCCGGTGTATATACGTTTGGGCAGCCAAAGGTAACAGACCGGAAGGGGGCCAAGCGTTACAGTTATTTGCCGGTTCTGCGCATTGTTTACCAGAACGATATCGTCCCGACTTTCCCGGATAAAACTCAGGGCAATTCTGTTAAGTTTGCCCATATTGGCCCAGCAATGATTTTGCTCTCTGGTCCTTACTATTCGACGTTGGAAAATGGCAGGTCATATAAAAAGGCAGCTGGAAAACTCCGCAATGCCTGGTTCAGTTCAAGTGTCCCTGATCACAAGATGAAAGCGTATTTGAAGTCGATAAATCAAAAACGCTCGGGCGCAAAATACGTACCGTTCAAATCACGTGAAAAATACATCGTGCGAAACCGTCCGGGACGTGGCGGTCATGACACTTTGCCGGGCATTAAACGGAAACAAAATTTTGGCAGCTCGGGACGATAACCCTGTGGGATTAAGCAAACAGTTTTTTCAAGGCGGGCGTCGCCCTTTTCTTTTGCCTAGTCAGCCCGCATAATTTGCGTCTGAATTTTTAAGGACGCCTGTATGCTGTTTCGCACCAGATCAGAGAACCGGCCATATGAGCTGGGAACCTACCCGCTGGAAAGCCTTGGACGTGACATTTCAGTTGTTGAAATTGAGGCCGCCCGGCCCCGCATTGCCGCACCTGCGTATAATGCAGACCCGGTGGGCCCTCTGGCTAAGGCATTGCGCGATTATCTGCAGATTTTTATTGAGAATTCTGGTGGCGAACCAGCGGCGCAAAAAGCGCCCGTTCCAGACGATGCGCACCGAAGAATGGTGGACGTAAAGGGGTATAGCTATTTCATGAACGCTTCTCAGGTGGGGGTTTGCCGGATTCCAGAGAACGCTTGGGTGCGAGAGTGTAGCCCCCCAAATCATAGCTATGCGGTCGTTTTACTGCTGGAACATGGCCGGGTTCCAGAGTTGGGAAATCCAGCACGCGAATGGATTGAACCTGCATTGAACGAGGCCGGGGATTGCCGGGTGGGCGGTATTGCGGTTTGCCTGTCAGGGCACATCAAAAAACTTGGATATTCCGCAACGCCCCACGTTATGGGCGCGAGCCTTGTTGATGCGGAGCGCTTGGCGGTTCTGGCTGGATTACTTGTCCGCGATGGCGATGCATTAAAGAACCCGTTTCTTGAGCGTGGTTTTTCAATCGCAGTTGTGACAACTGATTATGTCCTGGAAACGGATACACCTCTGGCAAAAAGCACGTTGAAGGCAAAAGGGCTAACGTATTGGCTGGGACAGAACGGTGCCATGTCTGGCCGTGAACGCAACCGGCGAAAGGGCCGCGCCACCCATTTAGGCGCTTATCCGATGGAAACCGTAAAGCGGGTAGACAGGCCAACCACCCTCATTCTTGATGATGAAGTACCGCAAATTCCAAAACGCGCAGCGTTTTTTGAACGTGCATTGCGAGGCGATCTTGGTGAAAAAAGCCAACGGGAAAGAAGCCGGTTCGCATTTAAACAACCCCATACCGCAGGCATGATGGCATCCATGCGTGCAATGGTTGGCGTGCAAGCGGGCGATGTAAACCCTCAAGCCGATACCGGAGAGTACGGGAACCCTGCCGCCAACGCCCGCGCGCTGAAATCACTGGCCCATCTCCTGGGTGCAGATATGGCCGGCATTTGCGAAGTGCCGCCTTATGCCTGGTATTCCCATGGCTCTGACGGCAACCCAATCGAGACCCGACATAAATACGCTGTGGTAATGCTGATCGACCAGGAATTTGACACTATGGAAGGAGGCTCCGGCGATGATTGGGTGTCTGGCACGCAATCAATGCGGGCTTATCTGCGCGGTGCAGAGATTGCCGGTGTTATGGCAGAAATGCTCCGGCAATTAGGGTTTCCATCGCGCTCGCAAACCAACGTGGACAGCGATGTTCTGCAATTGCCGCTCATGTTGTGGGCAGGGCTTGGTGAGCTTTCCCGCATTGGTGAACTGGTATTGAACCCATTCGTTGGGCCCAGGTTGAAAACAGTGGTGATGACCACAGACATGCCCTTGCAGCCAGATAAGCCCATCGATTTCGGGCTGCAATATTTTTGCAATAATTGCTGGAAATGTGCCCGCGAATGCCCGTGCGATGCGATCTCCTGGGGCGATAAAAAAATGTTCAACGGCTATGAAATGTGGAAGCCTGATGCAGAACGTTGCGCGCGCTACCGGCTTACCAACGCCAAGGGCTCAGCGTGTGGCAGGTGCATGAAAACATGCCCATTGAACAAGGTGGTCACAGCCGATGGGGCGTTGCTCGAACGTGTTGCAAGTTGGTGTGGGATTAATGCCCGCTGGCTTAAACCGGCCTTGGTTCCGGTTGCGGTGCGGCTCGATGACTGGTTGGGAAAAGGCAAACGCAATCCGGTTAAGAAGTGGTGGTTTGACCTCGAAGTTGTCGATGGTGTTTGTGTTGCGCCGGTTAAAGGTGTCAGCCAACGGGATCTGAACCTCGAACATAAAATCGACCCTGAAAAACAAAAAATGGCTTATTATCAAGCACATATGATGCCAGTTCCAAATGACTTGAGGCCACAACCAGTGAACCGAAAACTCGCCATGGCTGAAGCCGAGGTTTTTGAAACACCTGAACAAGCAGCCGCGCGCACAATGCAGAATGGCACGGTGCCTAAGCAATACATTCCGAGAAAACCGCGCCCTGAAGGTCCCATTGGCGAGGATGTTAAACCAGCAGTCTATGGCAGCGGTACAGATAAACCCTCTAAGGGCTAGGTCACATTGTGGATCGATGTTTCAATTGCATGCAGGAAAGATTTTGCGGAAGACGATGCAGATAGCATCAGGAAACCATCCTTGTCTTCCCGCAAAATGATCACCCCAAGGTGTTCCATTACCGTGCGCGCCACCTGGCCTATGCCAAAAACATCCGGGTGCAGATCAATCGGGCAAATGCGTTCCAGTGCGTCACGGCTGCGGTTGCCTGAAATGCGCACGCCAACCCAGTTGTCAGATTGCAGGGTCACATAGGCTCTGTCTTTGAGTCTTTTACCAACAATCGTGGCGGCATCAGCATCTGCATGGTCGAAAATCACAAAGGCCTGATCTAAATTCATGCCGAGGAACTTCGTTTTCCCATCTTTCGAAGTGATGACGCTGCCCGGCGCGGGGAACTCCACACCATATGCGGATTTCATCGCAGTTTTCAGCTTTGAGGCCCCGCCACGGGGAATAGCAATCGAGACAACGGCCAGTCCGCTCGCTTCTGCAAGATCAACACCGTCAAAGCTTTGCACAAATCCGTCCAGTGCGGATTGGGCTGTCAAAACATATTCAGACACGCAAACGTTCCCCTTCCGGATCGACAAAATGCGCCGATACAATTTCAACTTCAACATCCTTGCCGCGCACGAAATCAACCGCGCGCACGATATCACCCATGCGCTCGCTGCCACGTTCTATAAGGCCGAGGCCGATCGAGTGGCCCAGAGATGGTGAGAAGGCAACCGATGTCATATATCCTTGATCATTGTCCATATTGGCCTTGGCACCCTTTGCAAGTAAATGCGCGCCCGAGCTTAATGCCTGGCTGCGATCAACTGGTTTGAAGCCGACCAGACGCAAATCGTCTTCGCGGTTCATGTGTTCGCGCTCAGACAGCGTGTTGCCAATACAGTCTTTGGCTTTCGACACCATGCGGCCCATGTCAAGGTTTGCTGCCGTGGTCTGGCCATTCAGTTCGTTGCCAGCCGCGTGGCCCTTCTCAATACGCATCACCCCGAGCGCTTCGGTTCCATAGGCAACGACATCGAATTCTTCGCCAGCTGCCATCAGCGCGCGGATCATGGCATCTCCATATCGGGCTGGAACAGCTATCTCATAGGCGAGTTCGCCAGAAAACGAGATGCGGAAAAGCCGGGCGGTTATGCTTCCACATACAGTTAATTCACCACACGCCATGAATGGGAAGGCTTCATTGGAAATGTCGTGATCCGTATCGACGATTTTCCACAAAAGGTCCCGGCTTTTTGGTCCGGCAACAGCAAACTGCGCCCAGCCATCCGTGGTGGAAATCAAATGCACATCCATTTTCGGCCACAGGCACTGGCGACAAAATTCGAGGTGGCGGAATACAGGCCCGGCATTCGCTGTCGTTGTGGTCATCACATAATGATTTTCACCCAGACGTGCCGTGGTGCCATCATCCATGACCATGCCATCTTCGCGGAGCATCAAGCCGTAACGCACTTTCCCCACTGCGAGCTTG
>CAJQND010000354.1 GCA_905479595.1 uncultured Hyphomicrobiales bacterium | reverse complement strand
CGCTGCGTTTAAGATGCTGGGGAAGAATTCCGTATTTTATGGGCCCGAAAAATGAAGACTGGGTGCCCATACAAAACAGCACCACCAGCAGCCAATATGGACTTTGAAACGCAAACCCGATGGCCGCGAGGCACATAATTGCAATTTCTGCCAGTTTTATGCGGCGCGACAACATGGCCTTGTCGTAGCGTTCAGCCAACTGACCTGCAGTCGCCGAAAAGAAGAAAAACGGCAGAATGAAAAGACCCGCTGCAATGTTGATGAACAATGCGGCATTGATGCCCTGCTGTTCTGCCAGCACGAATGTGACGAGAATAACCAGCGCCTGCTTGAACGCATTGTCGTTAAATGCCCCCAGCGCCTGGGTGACAAATAACGGACCAAAACGGCGCTCAAAGAACAATGAAAACTGGCTGTCAGACTTCATGGTACGCCTTTGTATTGATTTGAAACTGTCATGACTTGAAGAATGCCAACAAGGCGGCCGCCGTTTCAGCCGGGCGCTCTTCTGGAATGTAGTGGCTGCAATCAAGGGCTTCACCACTCACCTGTTCGGCGCGCTGCGCCCAAAGAGCGAGCGGGTCAAAGCACCTCTCAATCACCCCGCGCTTACCCCAGATCACATGCAGCGGGCATGTGATTTTGCGGCCTTCATCCTCATCATCATGAACAAGATCAATCGAGGCGGCAGCGCGGTAATCATTGCACATGGCGTGCACCGTATCGTGGTCGCTCAAAGCGGCGAGATAGGCAGCGGCCGCCTCTTCATGAAAGTGGTCATATGAACGAAGGGAAGAATCCCCGCCGACCTTCATAGAGCGAAAGAGATAGCCTTGCGGATCGCCTGCAATCATGTTTTCCGGCAAAGGCGCTGGCTGGATCAGAAAAAACCAGTGCCAATAGGCCCGGGCAAACGCCATATCGGTGGCGGCATACATTTCACGGGTTGGCGCAATGTCTAAAACGCTAAGGCGCTCGACATTATCCGGCCAGTCCAGAGCCAGCCGGTGTGCCACTCGCCCTCCCCGGTCATGGCCAGCCACCAGAAACCGCTCATGACCAAGCTCTTGCATCACCTCAACCATGTCGCGGGCCATTTCGCGCTTGGAATAGTTGATAAAGTTTTCACCGGCTTCAGGTTTCGAACTTTCTCCATATCCACGCAGATCGGGCATCACCAAAAAGAAATGTTCAGCCAGCAAAGGAGCCACAGCGTGCCAGATAAGCCGTGTCTGCGGATAGCCGTGAAGCAACAAGAGCGGCGGGCCCTGTCTGTTGCCTCCAGAAGAAAATGAGATATCAGCGCCTGATGTAGTAAAACGGTCAGACGCAAACGCACCCAGTAACGCCATCTCTATTCACCTTTAAATTCAGGTTTGCGCTTTTCCAGAAACGCGCCCATTCCCTCTTTTTTGTCGTGTGACGCAAACAAGACCTGCACAGCCTTGCGTTCCATAAACAGGCCCGCTTGCAGGGATACATCTTCTGACATGTTCACTGCTTCCTTCGCCGTCTGCACTGATAATGGCGGAAGTTTTGCGATGTCACGCGCCATTTTTATGGCTTCTTCGTAAGTTTCCGCGTCTTCGGTCACTTTTGAGACAAGCCCCATCGCAAATGCTTCTTCCGCATCGATCAGTTCACCATTGAGGATCATGCGCATGGCCTTGAACTTGCCGACCGCACGGGTCAGGCGCTGGGTGCCACCTGCACCGGGAATAATCCCCAGCCGCACTTCCGGCAGGCCAAGCTTGGCACCGCGCCCGGCGATAATCACGTCGCAACACATGGCAAGCTCAAGCCCGCCACCAAGGGCAAAGCCGTTTACAGCAGCTATCACCGGCTGCGGCACGCCCGCCACCGCCGCCCACCAGCGCTCTGAGCGCCGTTTCATCATTTCCACCGCAGAGAGATCGACCATGTCGCCAATATCCGCGCCTGCAACAAACATCTCGTCTGAACCGGTAAGGACGATGGCCCGGATATCCTCATCATCCCCAAGCTCATTGAAAAACTGCGCCAGCCCCTGGCGGGTTGGAATATTCAGCGCATTTCGCGCATCGGGTCGGTGAACCCGCACTGTTGCCGTGCCATCCCCATGGCGTTCCAGCAACACTTCGCCACCATCTGTTGAAATAACCGTCATGAGAATATCTCCTGCCTCGCGATCTGAACCCGTTCAAACTCTAAAGCAAATTCAGATCACCGTCATGGACGGTTTTTCCATTTCCTGTTGAGTTTTTCCGCTGCGTGAAAAGACAAAATCCACGGCCAAGGCATCTGCCGTATCCCTCATCGTTATTACAAATCAATCAAAGGAAATCACGTTCATGCGTTCAGTTCGCTCACTCCTCGCCACCGCCGCTATCGCCGTTCCAATGGCATTCTCTTCTTTCACCGCACAGGCTGCCGACATTGTCGACACCGCAGTCAGCGCAGGGCAGTTCAACACTCTTGTTGCGGCTGTAAAAGCTGCGGGTTTGGTAGACACGCTGAAAGGTGCCGGCCCGTTCACGGTTTTCGCTCCAACAGATGAAGCCTTCGCAAAACTGCCAGCCGGCACGGTAGAAGGGCTATTAAAGCCAGAAAACAAGGAAAAACTTGTTGCGGTTCTGACCTATCACGTGGTGCCGGGTAAAGTGATGTCCAGCGACATCGCCGGCAAGAAAACCATGGCCAAAACTGTACAAGGCAGCGAAGTCTCCGTTGACGCCACCAATGGTGTGATGGTTGACGGTGCCAAGGTGGTTAAAGCCGACATCGTTACAGATAACGGCGTGATCCACGTAATTGATGCGGTGATCCTCCCCAAGTAAATCCGCACCACAAAGCAGCCGGTTCCACAGGGATCGGCTGCTACTCTACGACCCCGCCCCAAGGGCAGCGCAGATGGCATCAAGCGTGTGCTCATGGCTGCCAATTACCACCTCTGCGCCAGCATCGCGCAGCACTTGCTGGCGGTATGGCTCCACAGCAAACCCAATAAAGTGGCAACCATTCTGCTGGCCTGCAGCAACATCGTTTGGATTATCGCCCAGAAATACAATCCTGTCTGCCGACAGTTGATCGTCGCCAGCGGCCAGACGCTCCATCACCTGACCAAGAATTTCCGCTTTTGGACCACGGCTTTCTGCATAGCCGCCGAGACGGAACCAATCTTTAAGTTCGGCAGCGCGCAGGCGCATATCCGCAATGGATTTTAAATTTGCGGTTGCCACACCCAGTGTCACTCCTTCGTGCCAACCCAGCGCAGTGAGAACACCTTCAATGCCTTCTATCGGAGAAACCCGCACCGTTTCTGCGCGGATCGCGATATCCATCAGGGTATGATAACGCTCCATCACCTGTCGCACTTCACCGGGCTCTGCCGGGCGTTGATATTTGCCTTCAATCAGTTCTTCGATGATTTCAACATCATTGCGCACTTTGTAGCTGTTCCAGTCGCGCGACGCGCCGGTGATGCCATGCACATCTTCAAGGGCGGCGAAGAACACATCTTCTTCCGCCCCACTGAGATGCACCAGCACCCCGTCAATATCGAAGATGACCGCGCACGTTTCAGGCAGCTGCATCTTTGCGGCCTTCTTCCACCGCATGGCAGGCCACCAGGCTTGGGCCTGCTGGAAGCAGATCCGGCACATGGGATTTGCAGCGATCAAAGCACAGCGAGCAGCGCGGATGGAACGTGCACCCGGTGGGTGGATCGATCGGTGAGGGCAATTCGCCGGTCAACACGATACGCTCTTTGGCATATTCGGGGTCTGCCACCGGCGTGGCCGACAATAATGCGCGGGTATAGGGGTGTTGCGGGTTCGCGAAAATATCATCGCGGGTCCCCTGCTCTACCGCCCGGCCCAGATACATCACCATCAATTCGTCAGCGATGTGTTTCACCACAGACAGATCATGGCTGATAAACAGATAAGCCAGACCCAACCGCTCCTGCAATTCAGCCAGCAGGTTCAGCACCTGCGCTTGAATGGACACATCAAGTGCCGACACAGGCTCATCGAGAACAAGAATTTTCGGGTCGAGCATGAGTGCTCGGGCAATCGCAATGCGCTGGCGCTGGCCGCCGGAAAACATGTGTGGATAGCGGTCATAATGTTCCGGGCGCAAACCCACCTGATCCATCATGGCGCGGGCCGCCTCACGGCGTTTTTCTGCGGGCATGTCCGTGTTGACCAGCAATGGTTCCACCAGAGCATCGCCTATTTTCTGGCGTGGATTCAACGCACCATAAGGGTTTTGAAACACGATCTGGACTTCGCCACGCAATTGGCGCAACTGCTCAGACGTAGCTTTGGCGATATCCGTGCCGCCGATGTTCAAACTACCGGTGGTTGGCTGCTCGATCATCGTCACCAGCCGCGCAAGGGTGGACTTGCCGCAGCCGCTTTCCCCAACCACTGCCAGGGTTTTTCCACGCGCCAGCGTGAATGAGGCATTGGCAAGCGCCTTCAAAATAGCTGGTTCTTTAAATGCGCCCCGTGGAACCTCGTAATGCCGGGCGAGATCGTGGGCTTCGAGAACTATTTCACCGCTCATGCTGCGCTCTCCGTCTTACCGGGGTGGTTTTGCGGCACGCCGTCTCGCAGAGGATAAAAGCATAGAGCCGCGCCCAAATCAGCACTGGCCCGCACTGGTTTCTGCTGGCGGCAGGTGTCGTTTGCAAATTCACATCTGGGCGAGAACAGGCACCCGGCTGGGCGGTCGAACTGCCCTGGAACGACGCCCGGAATAGAAGGCAGATAACTGTCTGTCGCGCGTTCCGGCAATGCGGCCAGCAACGCAGCTGTATAGGGATGATGGGGATCGGTGAACAAGCCTTTCACCGGTTGGGTCTCCACCTGCTGGCCGGTATATTGTACCACCACCTCCTCCGCCGTTTCTGCCACAACACCCATGTCGTGGGTGATCAGCACTAGCGCCATGCCGTAATCCTTTTGCAAGTCCCCAAGAAGATCAAGAATTTGCGCCTGGATGGTTACATCAAGGGCAGTTGTCGGCTCATCGGCAATCAGCAGCTTTGGTTTGCAGGCTGTGGCCATGGCGATCATCACCCGCTGGTTCATGCCGCCAGAAAGTTGATGGGGAAAGGCAGAAAGGCGTTTTTCCGGCTCCGGAATACCAACAGAATCGAGAAGTTGAATTGCACGTTGGCGGCGTTCCGACCGGCTCATATCCATATGGGCCTTCAATGCCTCGATGAGTTGGAACCCGACCGTGAAACACGGATTGAGGCTGGTCATTGGCTCCTGGAAAATCATCGCCATGTCTTTGCCGATAATGCGGCGGCGCTGAGCGTCATTTATTTGCAGCAAATCCTGGCCGTCGAACATCATCCTGTCTGCGGTTACAGTTGCTGTCCACGGCAAAAGCCCCATGACGGCCAGCATCGACACTGATTTTCCAGACCCGGATTCCCCGACAATGGCAAGCACTTCAGACGCGTCCACCTTGATCGACACTTCATCGACCGCGCGGAATGGTCCATGGGCGGTCGTAAATTCAACCGTCAGATTTTCAACTTCCAGCAGTGCCATTATGACCTCCTGAGTTTGGGATCCAGCGCATCGCGCAAGCCATCACCCATCAGATTAATCGCCAGAACAGTCAACAAGATCGCCACACCGGGAAAAGTAACCATCCACCAGGCGGATTGAATGAACTCACGTGATTCAGCCAGCATTGTTCCCCATTCCGGCGTCGGCGGTTGCGCGCCCATGCCGAGAAACCCAAGGGCTGCGGCATCAAGAATAGCGGTGGAGAAGGACAATGCCGCCTGCACCACCAGTGGTGCCATGCAGTTGGGCAGCACCGTGTTAAACATCAACCTTGGCGTGCGAACACCGGTTACCTTTGCAGCCGTCACGTAATCTTTTGACAACTCGCCCATAACCGCCGCCCTGGTCAGGCGCACGTAATGGGGTTGCTGAATAAGTGCAATCGCGATCATCGCATTGGTGAGCCCGGGCCCCAGCACAGCGACCAAAACCAGCGCCAAAAGCAAGCTTGGAAAGGCCAGGATCACATCCATGGTGCGCATAATGCCGGTCTCAACCCAGCCTTTGAAGAACCCCGCTGCAAGCCCCAGAAAAATGCCCGAAACCAATGAGATGGAAACCACCACACAGCCGATAAACAAGGAGAACCGCGCGCCATAGATGAGCCTGGAGAGAATATCGCGCCCAACTGCATCCGTGCCGAGCAGGAAGCGCCATTGGCCCCCTTCCTGCCAGCCAGGTGGCATCCGTAACGCGTCGCGGTATTGATGGATCGCGTCATGGGGCGCAATCACATCTGCCAGAATGGCAACCATGATAATGAACACGAAAAACCACATGCCAATAACAGCACCGCGATTTTCGCTAAAGTAACTCCAGAACTCGGCCAACAAGGCCATGCGCCCGCCTTTGCGGGTGTCGAGTTGGTCGTCTTGCTGCGCTGTATCGGTCATCATCTACCTCGTATGCCGGATGCGCGGGTTGATCAGGCCATACGTCATGTCAACAATCAGATTTACGATCATCACAATACAGGCAATGAGCAACAGCCCGCCTTGTACAGATGGATAATCACGACGGAAAATGGAATCGACCATCCATTTGCCAATGCCGGGCCATGAGAAGATTGTCTCGGTCAGAATAGCACCGGCAAACAACACACCCACCTGCAATCCAACCACCGTAATCACCGGGATCATGGCGTTGCGCAGGGCATGTAGGCCCACGACCCGTGAGGCAGCGAGACCTTTGGCGCGCGCAGTGCGCACATAATCTTCGCTCAACACTTCCAGCATAGCGGAGCGGGTTTGGCGGGCAATCACCGCCAACGGAATGGTGCCTAGAACTACAGTTGGCAAAATAAGATGGCTGACGGCGGACTTGAACGCACCGCTTTGGCCAGAAAGCAGACTGTCAATCAACATAAAACCGGTCACCGGCTCAAAGAAATAAATCAACGAAATGCGGCCAGATACCGGGGTCCAGTGCAGGATGCCGGAAAAGAAAATGATCAGTAAAAGCCCCCACCAGAAAATCGGCATGGAATAACCGACAAGCGCGGTTGTCATAACAGTGTGATCAAAGGTGGAGCCACGGCGCACCGCAGCGATAATGCCTGCCGGAATACCCAGCGACACGGCAAAAATAATCGCACATACAGAGAGTTCAACGGTCGCCGGGAACAGTGTGAAAAACTCGTCCCAAACCGGTTGCTTGGTAATGAGTGAATTTCCAAGATCGCCGCCGAGAAGCTGTTTCATATAGACAAAATACTGCTGCCATAAGGGCTTGTCGAAGCCAAACTCGGCCATCAGCCGGGCATAACGCTCTTCAGTAATGCCACGCTCGCCAGCCATCAGCAGAACCGGATCGCCTGGCAACATTCGGATAAACAGGAAAGAAACAATGGTGACCCCGATAAATGTCGGGATCAGTAAACTTAGCCGGGTCAGGAAAAATCGCAGCATACCGGATGGTGCCTATCGAAGGTAATCAAAGTCATAAAAATAAGGGGCGGCCCTGAAGCCGCCCCTCGTAATTTTATTCAGCAATATCAACGCCATAGAAGATGTGACCACCAAATGGGTCAATCTTGAAGCCGCTGACTTCCTTACGCACTGGCTTAAACACCACTGAATGCGCGATGGTTGCCCATGGAGCCTGTTCCTTGAACACTACCTGCGCTTCCTCATAGAGTTTGGTGCGCTCACCAGCATCCGACACGATCTTGGCTTTCTGGATCAGGTCTTCAAATGGCTTGTGACAGAAATTGGCGCGGTTTGATCCGCCAACTCCGGAACAACCAAGCAGAACAGCGAGGAAGTTATCGGGATCGCCATTATCACCGGTCCAGCCAAGCAACACCGCACCATCGCGGTCTTTGGCTTTTGAGCGCTTGAGGTATTCGCCCCATTCATAGGAAACGATTTCCACTTCCACGCCGACTTTCTTGAAGTCTTCCTGGATCAGCTCAGCCATGCGCCGTGCGTTCGGGTTATATGGCCGCTGCACAGGCATTGCCCAGACCTTCATCTTCAGGTCTTTGACGCCAGCTTCTGCCAGCATTTTCTTGGATGCTTCAGGATCATATGCATCATCCTTAACCGCATCATTGTAAGACCAGATTGTCGGCGGGATCGGGTTCTTAGCAACCTTACCAGCTCCCTGGAACACCGCGTCAAGAATGGCGTCCTTGTTGATTGCCATGTTAAGCGCTTTACGCACGTTCACATTGTCAAACGGAGGAACCATGGTGTTGTAAGCAAGGTAGCCAACGTTGAGGCCTTCCTGTTGCATCAGGTTGATGTCACCATCTTCGCCCATTGCCTTCAGATCGGCAGGGTTAGGATAAGGCATCACATGACATTCCTTGGCTTTCAGCTTTTGATAGCGCACGGAAGCATCCTGAGTGATGGCGAACACCAGATTGTCGATAGCCGCTTTGCCGTCCCAATAATCAGGGTGGGCTTTATAGCGGATAACCGCATCTTTCTGGTATGCGACGAGCTGGAATGGGCCAGTGCCGATGGCAGACTGGTTCAGCATTTCCTTTTTGCCGTCTTTCGCCAGTTTGTCAGCGTACTCGGCCGACTGAATGGAAGCAAAGTCCATGGCCAGGTTAGCAATCATCGGTGCTTCCGGGCGGTTAAGCACGAACTTCACCGTGTGATCGTCAACCTTCATCACGTCTTTCAACAACGCAGGCATGTCCATGCCAGCGAAATATTCCCAGGCTCCGCCTGAAACATACTTGTGATAAGCGTGGTCTTCTTTCAGCTGACGCATGAACGAGAACACCACGTCATCGGCGTTGAAATCGCGGGTTGGCGTGAAAGCGTCCGTGGAGTGGAACTTCACTCCTTTACGAAGATTGAACGTATATTCCTTGCCATCGTCCGATACGGTCCAGCTTTCCGCTAGGCCGGGGGCGATTTCAGTCGTGCCTGGCTTGAATTCTACCAGCTTGTTGAAAATTTGCCGCGATGAGGCATCAAAAGTGGTGCCTGCGGTATACAGAGCCGGATCAAACCCTTCCGGTGAGCCTTCCGAACAGAAGACCAGTGTCTTAGCGTTTACAGCCGTTGCAGACAGCGCCATCATCGACGCTCCCAGAGCAAGACCAAATAGTTTCTTTGAGGAAATCATTATAAACCTCTCCCGTAGTTTTTGTTTATATCCCGCTTATGCATATGCGGGCATGGCGCTAACTTACAGGAATTAGCGGACAATGGAATACTTGTCTTTCGATTGCTGGAAATCTTTATTGACCCGCTAAACGGGCTGGACCGAGCGCGTCTAGATCAATTCCAAATGGCTGAAATTCCCTTGGCACCGGGTTGTCCATTATCAGGGCTGCGGCTATCTGGGATAGAGCTGGTGATGTCTGTATGCCGTAGCCACCTTGGCCGGCAAGCCAGAAGAAACCTTCTGCACCAGCGTCAAACCCAACAACCGGGCATCCATCAGGTGCAAATGTGCGCAGGCCCGCCCAGGTATGGGTAACCCGGGTGACTTCCATGTCCATCATTTGTTGAAAATATTCGATGCCCTCAGCAATGGTGATATCTTCAGCCCAGGCATCATGGGGCTCCACCGGCGTTTCATCGGCGGGTGAGACAATCAACTGACCGCCAGAGGGTTTAAAGTAAAAGGTTTCCCCTGCGCCAAACGTCAAAGGCCAGTTGGATGTGTCAACTCCCTCAGGTGGTGAAACCAAACACGCCGAGCGCCGCATGGGCACAAGCCCCGCTGGCGCGATGCCTGCCAGTTTGGCGATAACATCCGCCCAAGCGCCCGCCGCGTTCACAATAACGGGCGCGGAAAACGTCCCCGCCTTGCACTCCAGTTGCCAGCCATCGCTGTGCGAAATCGCCTCAACGCGCGCGTCGCAAATGAGTTTTCCACCACGCCGTTTGAAAGCTTTGAGTTGGCTCTGAAGAAGGGCGTCTACGTCGATATCTTCAGCTGAATCATCAATCAACCCACCAATGATCACGTCTTTTTTGATCAGCGGCACGCGGTCAACCACTTCGGTGGCGCTCACATAGCGCAAATTGGGTGCCGCCGCCTGCTCGCTGGCCATCAACTCTTCCTGGTCGTGCAGGACAACCATCATTTCACCGCGTGGCGACAGCAGCGGGGTTTCGCAAAATCCCTCCGGCGGCGCATGAAAGAACCCGCCACTGGCTTTGGTCAGGGTGCGGATCACCGGCGGGCCATATTCGGGCACCCAAATGGCAGCGGAGCGCCCGGTTGAATGGTAGCCCGGCTGGTCTTCCGCCTCGAGCAAAATCACTGAATGTTCACGCGCCAATTCAGACGCAACACTGGCACCTGCAATCCCGCCACCAATAACAATAATATCAGCTGTTTTCTGCATCGAATTCTCCGTCACGCTCTGGCGCGATAGTGTCTGTACGTTTGGCCTTACGCAAGCGCCTAATTTGCGATTAAAGTTCTGGCAAGGGAGAATTCAGCAATGACAGCAACACTGCATTTTGATCGCGCAGAATACGATGTGCGGGTGGCAAAGACCCGCAAAGCCATGGAAGAGGCGGGGATCGATCTGCTGATCGCCACCGACCCCTCCAACATGGCTTGGCTCAGCGGGTATGACGGTTGGTCGTTTTACACCCATCAGGCGGTTTTGGTTGGCCCGGACGGCGAACCAGTGTGGTGGGGCCGCGCCATGGACGCAGCGGGTGCCAAGCGCACGGTCTTCATGCACGATGACAACATTACTGGCTATGAAGATATCTACGTCCAGAACCCGAAACGCCACCCGATGCAGACCTTGGCGGAACTGATTAAAGCGCGCGGGTGGGAGAGCGTCACCATCGGCGTTGAGATGGACAACTACTATTTCTCTGCTGCTGCTTATGCCAGCCTCACCGCAAATCTGCCGCAGGCGAAGTTCAAAGACATAACCGGTCTGGTGAACTGGCAGCGCGCGATCAAAAGCCCACGCGAGATCACCTTCATGCGCCGGGCAGCACGCATTGTGGAGGCCATGCATGCCATGATCGCGGAACGTTGCGAGCCGGGCCTCAAGAAAAACGAGCTGGTGGCAGACATTTACCACACGGCAATTTCCGGTGCCGGTGGCCATTGGGGGGATTATCCGGCGATCGTGCCTATGCTGCCTTCCGGCATGGACGCCACTGCACCCCATTTGACCTGGGATGACCAGCCGTTCAAATCAGGCGAATGCACGTTTTTCGAGATCGCCGGAGCCTACAGGCACTATCAATGCCCGCAATCGCGCACAGTTTTCCTTGGCAAGCCGCCGCAGAAATATCTTGATGCGGAAAAGGCTGTGCTGGAAGCGGTGGATATGGGGCTGGAACAGGCAAAACCCGGCAATACCTGTGAGGATATCGCCATCGCCTTCTACGACACCCTGCAGCGCCATGGTTTTGAGAAAGACAGCCGCACCGGTTATGCCATCGGGCTTTCCTATCCGCCAGACTGGGGCGAACGCACCATGTCGTTTAGGCGCGGCGATAAAACAGTTCTGAAACCAGGCATGACCTTCCACTTCATGCCTGCGCTGTGGCTGGATGACGGGGGGCTGGAAATCACCGAACCTATCCTGATCACTGAAACCGGGGTGGAGTGCCTGTGCGCCACGTCAAGGCAATTACTGGTAAAAGGGTGACTGCGATGAAGCCAAGCCTTGTTAGCGCCACTGTGCCGTTTGATGTTGACGGCGTGCATCATGGTCATTTGCGCCTGCCCTATAGCCGCGATGATTCTGCTTGGGGTTCGGTGATGATCCCGGTCACTGTGGTGCGCAATGGCTCCGGCCCTACCGCTTTGCTCACCGGGGCAAACCATGGAGATGAATATGAAGGCCCGATTGCCCTGCTCGATTTGGCCCTGAACATTTCGCCTGAAGACGTGAGTGGACGCATCATCATGGTCCCGGCAATGAACTACCCTGCGTTCAGGGCAGGCACCCGCACTTCGCCCATTGATGCTGGCAATATGAACAGGGCATTCCCCGGCGACCCGGAGGGCGGCGTAACCGCAAAGATCGCCGACTATTTTCAGCGCACCTTGCTGCCTATGGCAGATTATGTGCTCGACATTCATACCGGCGGCAAGACCCTGGATTTTGTTCCGTTCGCCGCCGCGCATATTCTCGATGACAAGACCCAGCAGGCCGCCTGTGTCGCTGCCATGCAGGCCTTCAACGCGCCTTATTCGATGATGCTTTTGGAAATCGATTCTGTCGGTATGTATGACAGCGCTGCCGAAGACATGGGCAAGATCTTCGTCTCCACCGAACTGGGCGGGGCAGGAACCGCGCGGGCGCGCTCTAACGCCATTGCCAAAAAAGGCGTGCGCAATTTTCTGATCCACGCAGGTATTCTGTCCGGTGAACTGGCCCCCGCACCAAGCCAAAATCTCGACATGCCGGGGGGCGAATGCTTTACCTTCGCTGAGCACGAAGGGCTGATCGAATGCTGCGCTGATCTCGGGGGCCACATTAAACAAGGCGACTTGATCGCCAAAATCTGGCCGCTTGAGCGCAGCGGGGTTGCTCCGGCACCCTACTATGCGAAGATGGATGGTATTGTCGTTAGCCGGCATATACCGGGTCTCATCAAAATGGGCGATTGCCTGGCGGTAATTGCCGAAGAGGTTAGCTAGCGACATAACACAAGGGCCAAAGCCCAGGGAGAATTAGAATATGAGCGAACAGGACTTCAGACCGGTTTCGGCATTTGATTCACCGCGATTTGCCGGTGTGGCGACTTTTATGCGTCTGCCACATGTGCCATTGGAAAAATCTGATGGCGTCGATATCGGCCTCATCGGGGTGCCATGGGACGGCGGCACAACCAACCGCCCTGGACCGCGCCACGGCCCGCGCCAAATCCGCGATATGTCAGCGATGATCCGCACCTATCACCACATGCTCAAAATCGCTCCTTTTGAGATAATCAACGCAGCTGATCTCGGTGACACTCCGGTTAACCCGATTGATCTTCTTGATGGTATCAAACGCATTGAGACCTATTATCACAAGGTGGTGGCACAGGGTATTACACCGATGACCGCTGGCGGCGACCACACCATATCTCTGCCGATTTTGCGCGCAGTTGGCGCAAAAGAACCGGTCGCAATGATCCATTTCGATGCTCATTCTGATCTCAATGATGCGTATTTTGGAGGCAATAAAATCACCCATGGTACGCCGTTCAGACGGGCAATCGAAGAAGGTGTCCTGAACCCCGAAAAAACCATCCAGATCGGATTGCGCGGGTCTGTTGTTGATTTTGAAGATCGCAAATTCGGCGAACAACACGGCGTTCGCATGATGGACATTGAAGAGGCCGCTGCTCTTGGTCCTGACAAGGTC
Source organism: uncultured Hyphomicrobiales bacterium (assembly GCA_905479595.1). Lineage (GTDB taxonomy): Bacteria > Pseudomonadota > Alphaproteobacteria > Rhizobiales > CAJQND01 > CAJQND01. The sequence continues at coordinate 2,771 of CAJQND010000354.1, read as the reverse complement.
ATGGAAGAAGCCCGTGCACTGGTCGGTGATGATCCTGTTTATGTCAGTTTTGATATTGATTGCCTGGACCCGGCCTTTGCACCCGGCACCGGCACGCCTGAAATCGGTGGCTTTACCACCCGCGAAGCGCAGTTCATGCTGCGTGGCCTGCGCGGCCTCAACATTATTGGCGCAGATGTGGTGGAGGTTTCACCGCCATTTGACCCGTCAGGATATACCGCCCTTGCTGGAGCAAACATGATGTTTGAACTTATTTGCGTGATGGCGGAAAAAATTGCCGCCAGAAAATCCTGAGGGAGCGAGCATTGGCAGAGAATTTTTTCAACGTAGACAATATGGAACAGGGCATTCAGCGGGTGCTGGCTGAAGGCATGGAAACCAGGGTGTTCCCCGGCGAACAAGCCATGATTTCTATTGTGCGTATTGACCCCAATAAGACCGGCAACGCCCATTCCCACCCGGAAGAACAATGGGGCTTTCTGTTTCGCGGTTCTGGCGTGCGCACGCAGGGTGGAACAGAACACGAAGTTTCAGAAGGCGATTTTTGGCGCAGCCCGGGCAATGTTGAACATTCCTTCCGCGCTGGTCCTGATGGTGCGGTTGTGTTTGACGTTTTCGCACCACCACGCGAGGACTACAAAAAACCCGGCGAGGGGTTTGGGGATTAAACTGCACGCAGCGCAAAATAAGCCTCGCGCACATCAATAATACAACGCTGCCTCGAAGAATGTTGAACCTCATCGGGTGCAAAGTCAGATTCTACCTGATCAAGAAGATTAACTGCGCGCCTTAGAGTTTCACGTTCAGATTTTGAAATCGCTTCAGGCGTACGAATTTGTACAAACTGTTCGATGAAGCTGGCCGTCATTTGTTTTAAAAATATATTTTCGGGAAGCCCGGTGCGCGTGCACACACCATACACGCCGTCTAGAAAATTATCCCATGTTGCCGAAAATCGCTCTTGTCCGTATTCATCCAAAATATTCGGAACAAGGTACCTAATTTGTTTGCCAAGTGAACCGGCCATAAACACCTTTTGGGCGGCCTTATACTGGGTCTTAAAATAGCATCTGGCCATATCTTCATTTTCAATATCCAGGTTCCGAACGGTATCCGCCCAGCTTCCATAGCCTTTGAGGTAAAAACGGTAAGTTTTCTTTTCGGCCATCTTTCCAAGGAAAGAACTGGAACCTGCAAAATTTGAAAGCGTGTAAGAGGCGCTCGGCATTGTACGATTTGAAATGAGCGCGTGTAATTTCTCAGCGGAAAGCTTCGTTTCACTCAGGAAGCTATTTTCATCAAAAAAATTTGCATATAGATATGTTAAAAGCATCGAGAATAATCCTTGTGGGCAGATATCCTTTTGGAATTTACCAAGGATTTTCGTCTAATGCTTCGTTCTCAGTCGAACTATTCTTACATGGCAAAGCCTTCAAAAAAAAGGGCGCTGCACAAGCAACGCCCTTTAAAATCTGTGATGCAGCCGCGGCCTACATGGCGTCGAGCAGCTGTTGCAAATGGTCGAGATTTTCCTGGGCCACACGGCGTTTTTCGTCGTCGGTCGCATCTGCCACGTCTTCTGAGGCGTTCTGAATTTGCTGGGCAAGGATTTCCTTGTCGAGTTCTTCCAGTGGCATCGCATCTTCCGCGAGAATAGTCAGGCCAGCCGGGTTCACCTCGGCAAATCCGCCGCGTACATAAATGCGCTGTTCTTCGCCGCCATCCTTTTTCACATCGACCACACCTGGCCGCATGGTGGAAAGCACCGGTGCGTGCTGAGCAAAGACAGTGAAATTGCCTTCTGTGCCCGGCACCGTCACCTGCTGCACGTCTTCTGAGACAAGCAGGCGCTCGGGTGACACCAGTTCAAATTTCAGCAGTTCGGCCATGGTACTCTCAAGTCTTTCGCGTTACGCGGCTTCAGCAGCCATTGCTTCGGCTTTTTCAATCGCTTCTTCGATTGAACCAACCATGTAGAATGCAGCTTCTGGCAGGTGGTCATATTCACCTTCCACCAGGCCCTTAAAGCCTTTGATGGTGTCGGCAAGGTCAACCAGTTTACCAGGTGAACCGGTAAACACTTCAGCCACGAAGAACGGCTGGGACAAGAAGCGCTCGATCTTACGGGCGCGGCCCACAACCAGCTTATCTTCTTCAGAAAGCTCGTCCATGCCGAGAATGGCGATAATGTCCTGCAATCCCTTATAGCGCTGCAGAGTTTCCTGCACCCGGCGAGCCACATCGTAGTGCTCATCACCGATAACGCGCGGGTCAAGCATACGCGAAGTGGAATCGAGCGGGTCAACAGCTGGATAGATGCCTTTTTCAGCAATCGAACGTGACAGCACGGTCGTTGCGTCCAAGTGGGCAAACGATGCCGCAGGTGCCGGGTCGGTCAAGTCATCGGCAGGCACGTAAATGGCCTGCACGGAGGTTACCGAGCCTTTTGTTGTGGTGGTGATGCGTTCCTGCATGGTGCCCATATCGGTAGCCAGTGTTGGCTGATAGCCCACAGCTGACGGGATACGGCCAAGAAGCGCAGACACTTCAGAACCAGCTTGTGTAAAGCGGAAGATGTTATCCACGAAGAACAACACGTCCTGACCTTTGTCACGGAAGTCTTCCGCAATCGTCAGACCGGACAGAGCAACACGGGCACGGGCTCCGGGAGGCTCGTTCATCTGACCAAACACCATGGCGCATTTGGAACCCATCGCTGAACCCTTGTTCTCGGACGGATTAACGTTCACGCCGGAGTCGATCATCTCGTA
>CAJQND010000353.1 GCA_905479595.1 uncultured Hyphomicrobiales bacterium | reverse complement strand
CGTGTCGAGCATGTTCTGCGCCGGGGTGAAACAAAAATTTGTGCCGGCCACGAGTTGCGCGGATGGTTTATGGCCGATGAAAGCGCGCAGGGTGGAATTCGCGCTGGCGATATTCCGGATGCGTTTAGAATGGCATTTCTTTAGATCAATTTCGTATGATTTTTCCAATAGGGTTCGCGTAAGACATTTTTCTGGATTTTTCCGATAGGGGTTTTGGGGAAATCTTCGACGAATTTGATGAGGCGCGGGCGTTTGAACTTTGCCAGCAGGCCAGTGCAATGGGTTTCGAGTTCACCAGCGCTAACATCCCGGCCAGCCTTCAGTGCCACATAAGCTGCTGGCACCTCGCCCCATTTGTCATGAGGGATGCCAAATACGGCGCATTCGCGCACGGCGTCATGGGCATAAAGTGCGTCTTCAATTTCTTTCGGGTAGATGTTTTCCCCACCGGAAATGATCATGTCTTTTGAACGATCAATCAGAGTGATGAAACCGTCTGCATCAATAGTTGCGAGATCGCCGGTCCAGCCCCAACCATCTGACAGTTGGAAAAATGCCGCTGTTTGCTCCGGCTCACGGTAATATTCCAGCATTACATTATCGCCGCGCGAGACAACTTCGCCGATTTCGCCTGGTGCAACGGGCTTGCCTTCAGGGCCCACCACGGCAACATCCACATTATATGGCTGGCGGCCGACCGCGCCGAGCTTTTCCGGCAGGTACCAATGCCGCAATACTGCGACCACTCCCATTTCCGATTGCCCGTAAATCTGAGTGAGCTTTACGCCTGGAAGTTTTTCCATCATCGCGTGTTGCACCCAGTCGGGCATTGGCGCACCGGCGAAGGATAGTTTTTTCCACGCCGCAAAATCTGCAGCTTCAAATGTCTCGTCGGACATCACCATGGAAACCTGGGTCGGGACCATGAAGGCAGCGGTCATTTTGGTTTCGTGCGCCATGGCCCGGAAGTCATCAACGCTCCATTTTGACAAGAACGCGACAGTTGCGCCCGCCAAGATAGTAGGTTGAAACATGATGTTGAGGGCGGCCACATGAAACATAGGAGTGACGACACCGACGATATCGCGTTCATCGATTGCCTCCTCAACCATTACCGTGTGTGCAGTGACCGCGCGGCCTTTGTGATGGAACAGCACACCTTTCGGCCGGCCAGTGGTGCCGCCGGTATAGGTCATGCAAAACGGATCATCTTCACTCAAGGGAACCTGCGGGTCTGAGGAAGGCTGCGGGTTCAAAAAATCTTCAAACGAGGCAGCGCCTTCCACCGCTCCACCAATGGAAACCAGTGAGGTGAGTTTCTCCAACTTGCTGGCAACTGCCAAAGCTTTTTCTGCAAACATGTTTTGGAAAAGCAAAACTTCCACGTCTGCCTTTTCCAGAACGTAGGCAAGTTCATCTTCCGCATAAAGCACGGATATATTGACCAGCACATATCCGGTGCGTGCCACGCCAAAAAACGCGACTGCATATTCCGGCCTGTTGGTGGAGATGATGCCGACCTTTGTACCCTTTGGCAGACCGAGTGCCAAAAGAGCGTTGGCCAGTTGATTGGCCTGCCCGTCAAGTGCGCTGTAGGAAAGGGTGTTGCCTTGCCATAATACAGCTGGTTTGTCGGGAAACCGTTTGGCTGAACGCCTCAACATATCGCCAGTAAGCATTTCTTGATCCTTAAACAGAAAACGGGGAGGTCAATGCCTCCCCGTCCACTTTATTTGTCATTCAAGGCATTGAGCCAAGACTACATTTTGCAGTCTTTTGCATAAACATCCTGATGGTTTTCATAAACCGTCTTCACGACCTTTGTTGTCCAAACGCCATCGGCATCTTTAACCACTTCACGCAGATAGAAGTTCTGGATGGGCATATGGTTGTTGCCATAAGTGAATTTGCCGCGCACAGATGGGAAATCTGCTTTTTCCATCGCCGTGCGCATGCCGTCCATGTTTGACGTGTCACCCTTAACTGCGTCCACCGCAGACTTGATCAGGAAGATCGTGTCATAAGATTGAGCGGCATAAAAGGAAGGATAGCGGCCATATTTTTCCTTAAACGTAGAAACGAATTTCTTGTTTTGCGGATTATCGAGGCTGGGGTCCCAGAACTGGGTCATCTGTGAACCAAGCACACCTTCGAAATTGGCCTTTTGCAGTTTTGGCAGGGCAATCGCATCTACCGTGAATACGGTATAAAGCGGCACAGTTCCTTGCAGACCAGCCTGCTGGTATTGCTTGATAAATGCACCACCTGCTTTGCCTGGATAGAACGCGAAAATGCCTTCCGCACCTGAAGCTTTTGCTTTTGCCAGTTCAGCGGAGAAATCGAGCTGGGCATCTTTGCCCCACTTGGTAAAGTCTTTGCCCTTGATTTCACCTTTGAATGTGCGCTCAACGCCGGCAACCATGTTTTTGCCCGCGGCATAGTTTGGTGCCATGATGTAGACCGACTTCACGCCGTTCTGGTTGAGAACTTCACCCATGGCCATTGGTGTTTGGTCATTTTGCCATGACGTTGAGAAAAAGTTCTTGTGGCACAAGTTGCCAGCGAGCGGCGAAGGACCGGCATTTGACGAGATCAAAAACTTGCCGCCGTCGAGTGCTGATTTACGCGATGCCAATAGAACGTGTGACCAGATAAACCCGGCAACAAAGTCAACATCATCCTGTTTGACCAGCTTGTCGGTTTTCTGTTTTCCGGTTTCTGGCTTGAACCCGTCATCTTCGACGATGAGGTTGACTTTCTTGCCACCCATCTCGCCGCCAATGTGCTCCATTGCCAGATTAACCGCGTCCACCATGTCTTTGCCGAGCACGCCAGCCGGTGTTGTCAGTGTCGTGACGAACCCGATCTTGACTTCATCGGCGGCAAATGCGGCGGTACTTGCCATTAGAGTGGCTGCAAAAGCAGCATAAATTGATTTTTTCATTTCTTCCTCCCACTTTGGTGTTTTTTATTTGGTCCAGCCAGATGCAAACCCGGCCATCTGGCTGGTATGGAACGATACTTCGCGCCATCAATCAAGCGCACAATAGTTCATGCAGTTAATCTCGGCGAAAAAAATCTTATCTTTCAACCCACACGTGTTTTGATTTGCCGGGAAACTGATATCTGCTACCTCTTGCCCCCTGGCTTATGAGAATTCATTGTCCACCTTATGAATTCAGTACAAATGAGGAAGATGCATCAGATGGAATTAACGGGCGAATACACAATACCGGCACCGCGCGAAGATGTTTGGAAAGCGCTAAATGATCCAGATGTGCTGGAGGCCTGTATTCCAGGCTGTGATGAACTTGAAATGGTGTCACCCACTGAATTCAATGCCAAAGTCACAACCAAAATTGGCCCGGTTAAGGCGAAGTTCAAGGGAACCGTAAAACTGAGCGATATAAACGCGCCGGAAAGCTACCGTATTTCAGGCAAAGGTGAAGGCGGCATCGCTGGACATGCCAAGGGCGGCGCAGATGTTCGCCTTGCCGAGACTGAAGGCGGCACTGTTCTGACATATGTTGCAAACGCGCAAGTGGGCGGCAAACTTGCCCAGATTGGTTCGCGGTTGATCAAATCAACTTCCAGAAAACTGGCGGACAAGTTTTTCACGTCGTTCTCGAAAACTGTAGGAGGAGGGTAGGCTTTGGTCGAACTCAATCCCAATGCCACCATCTTGGAAGAAGAAGGTGCATTTGCGGTTTCAGACCGTGCAGCAGCACTGGCTGCAGAAGGCCGCTCGATCATAAATCTTGGTATTGGCCAACCGGATTTCCAGCCACCAGAACATATTCTGGCAGCTGCGCAGCGTGCGGCACGCGATGGACCACACGGCTATACATCTCCTGTCGGCATGCCAATTTTGCGGGAAGCGGTGGCGGACCATGTGGCCGCCCGTCTCGGGATAGAAACTGACCCTGGCGAAGTGATTGTCGTTCCTGGCGGCAAGGTGACCATCTTTTTTGCGTGTGCGTTGTTTGGCGGGCCGGGCACTGAAATTCTTTATCCCGATCCAGGCTTTCCGCCTTACCGTGAAGCGGTGCGATTTACCGGTGCGAAAGCGATTGGATATCCGATCCGCGAAGAAAATGATTTTGCATTTGATGCAGAAGAGGTTTTGTCCTTGGTGACATCGAAAACCAGGTTGATCATTGTAAATTCCCCTGCAAACCCAACTGGCGGGGTGGTGCCGAAGCAGGAACTCGACAAACTGGCCGAGGGGCTTTTGGCCATGCCTCATGTGGCCGTATTGTCGGATGAAATTTACTCTCACCAGATATACGAAGGTGGACCGGCAAGCTTGATGCAGGTTCCAGGTTTGCGTGACCGGGTAGTTTTGCTTGATGGCTGGTCAAAAACTTTTGCCATGACCGGGTGGCGGCTTGGCTATGGAGTTTGGCCATCTCATCTAATCGATCATGTACGCAAGCTCATCACCATCAACCATTCCTGCGTCAATGGCGTCGCGCAAATGACGGCACTCGCCGCCCTGACCGGCCCAATGGAACCCATCGAGGCATTCCGCCAAACTTTTATGGAGCGCCGCAAAGTGGTTGTAGACCGGTTGAACGGTTTGCCAGGAGTTACCTGCCGTGTGCCGGGTGGGGCATTCTATGCATTTCCAAATATTACCGGCACTGGCTGGAGCAGCCGTGAACTGGCGACCCGGTTGTTGGAGGAAGCTGGCGTTGCCCTGATGCATGGAGAAAGCTTTGGAGATTATGGCAAAGGATATTTGCGTGTCTCTTATGCCGCCAGCGCGGAAGCGATCAATCAAGCAATGGACCGGGTTGGGGAATTTCTGGCAAACAATTCACCAGCGTGATAGAGGCGGGGCGGTATTTGATTTTTATTTAGATCGGTTCTCGTAAATGGCGGCGGAAAAATCCTTGCGGCCGATGCCCGTGGGAAGCCCTGCAACGGTTATGCAGGAAGCACGCGCGATGCTTGGTATCGCCGTTCCGCTGGCGGTTGCCTACCTGGCTGAAATGGCGATGGTTGTCACGGACCGGATTATCGTCGGGCGCCTTGGTGCGACAGAACTAGCAGCAGTTGGCTTAACAGGCGACCTGATGTTTGAAGTGATGGTTGTCGCCATGGGCGTTGTGTCTGTGGTGGGTGTATTGGTGGCGCGGTGCATTGGTGCAGATGAAAATCACCGTATCCGTGCACAGGTGCGACAGGGCCTATGGGTTGCGACGATCCTGTCCGTCCCAATGACCATCTTTTGTTGGTACATCACCGACCTTTTATCGTTTACTGGCCAGGACCCGAAGGTCATGGAACTCGGCAAGGTTTACCTCACCTCGGCGGTGTGGTGCCTGCTTCCAACATTGTGGTTCACTGTTTTGCGGCAGTTTCTTGCCGCTCTTGAGAGAATGAACTCAATTTTGTACATCACCATTGCGGTTGTGTTCTTGAATGCAGCACTAACCTATAGTCTGGTTTTCGGCGCATTCGGTATGCCCCAATTGGGGGTTGCGGGTGCTGGTATCGCAACATCAGTTGTTTGCTGGATAATGTTTTTTGCCCTGATGTTCCATGTAGTTCGGGCCACAGGATTGCGCGACTACGCATTGCTCACAAATATTCATCGGATTGATTTTTCCGTCATCAGAGAAGTTTTTGCGCTTGGCCTGCCGGTTGGAGGCATCACGCTTGTGGAGAGCGGGCTTTTTGCCATTATCGCTATCATGATGGGTCTTTTTGGTGCCCAGGCGCTCGCTGCAAGCCAGGTTGTCGTGAGTATGCTCATTCCGTTTTTTGTAATTGCCTTGTCTATCGGTGAGGCAACTGCTTTACGGGTTTCTCTGTACGCAGGCCGAGGCCGGCCCCGCAGCGCCCGGCGCACCGGGTTTGTAGGCATGGGAATTGGCGGTGTGGTAATGCTCGCGGGTTCGACCATGCTGGTTCTCATCCCAGACCGGCTGACAAGTATTTTCGTTGATATCAACGATCCTAAAAACGCGGAAGTTGTCGCATTTGCCACCGCGCTTTTTACGGTTGCGGCAGTGTTTCAATTATCCGACGGCTTGCAGGCTATTGCTGCTCGTGCTCTGAGGGGCTTGAAAGATACCGTGCTGCCAATGTGGATCGCTGCTGTGGGCTATTGGGGTTTTGGATTGACCACCGGGTATATAATCGGTTTCCCACTGGGTTACGGTGCACCTGGCTTGTGGTGGGGCACAGCGATCGGTTTAACCGTTACCGCCGCATTGCTCACCTGGCGGTTTGTTGTTTTATCAACCAGGGAAGTTGCAAACGCCCCCCATCTTTAACTTTTAGGTGATGGCTTGGGCGGCATGGCTCGCAGATAGGCGATGATAGCCTTCATGTCACTGGCGGAGATGTTCTTGTAATACCAGTATGCCATCGGCGGAGACATGCGTGCACCGTCGGGACGAACTCCCTTGGCAATGGCATTGGCGATATCTTCATCGCTGTAACCGGCAAGGCCATCTTTGTGAGGGGTTATGTTCGCTGAAACTGCCATACCCCACGGCCCGGGGATTTTCTGCCCGCCTGCACCTAGCTGATGCTCAAGATCAGGCGCGCCCTTGACCAATGGTGAATGGCACGCGGTGCAATGGCCAAGCGCGTTCACGAGATATTCGCCGTGCTTTATCGGATCTGATGTGTCCGGCTCGGCTACTTTTTTGACCGGTGGGCCCCAGGCTGGCGGTAGCGGAAATCCATAGACAGAAGCAGGTATTTTGTTCTTTACCGGTGGCACGGTGCGCAAATATGCGGTGATGGCGGCAGCGTCGCGATCAGACATATAGCGGTAAACCTCAAATGGCATGGGTGGCCCGATAATAGAGCCATCTGGACGTTTCCCTTCACGGATGGCGACAATGATCTGCTCATCGCTCCAGGTGCCGATGCCGGTTTCCTTGTCAGGCGTGATGTTGGGCGCAAAGGCTTTGAAACCCGGTTCATCCATTACCGGCTGACCTGCGAGTTCCATGCCAGGCTTTGGGCCTTGCGGGGTTTGCGGTGTATGGCAATTGCCACAGGCAACGACCGATTCCATCAAATAGCGGCCACGCTCCAAGAGCGTTTCCGCCTGTGCTGAATGTGTGCACACGACAAGTACACATGCAGCAAAAAACGGCTTCATGATTTTCCCCCCAGCCTGTTTCGGCGCGATGCGCCGCGCCATCTATTTAACGGTTACACATGTGCAATCGCAAAGATGTTGGACCTTGCTGGAAACGCTGCCGACCAGCAGACCTTTCAACTCACTCAATCCACGGCTACCCATGACAATCATGTCGGCATTGGACGTTCTGGCGATGTTCAGGATGTGGCGGGCAGGGTTTCCCTCCTCTACCCGTTCTGAAATTTTCTTCACGCCAGCGTCTTTGCAAATCTGGCGAACCCGCGACAAAACATGCTTGGCAATAAATTCCAGCGCATCAGCGGAAAGGGTGGCGGTTTTCTTGTCTTCAACTCTGGCCATGATCTCTTGGGGAATAACCACAAGATTTTCTGGTTTTGCGCGCTGCGGTGACAACTCAACATCAAGCGCCTTGCGCAATCCAGCAGGCACATGACCATTCAGAAGAACATGCAGTAACGTAATTTCTGCGCCAAACTTTGCGGCAAGTTCGGCTGCCAGTTCCACCGCTTTGATGGAATGGTTTGAACCGTCCACAGGAACCAGAATTTTCTTCAACATGCTACACGCCCTCCCAAAGGTTTTTTTAAAGCTTATTGATTGGGTTGATGTATAGCAACCCATAGCCTCGGCTAGGCCTAGAATGGATATAACGGTCCAAAATAGACATTGCGGAAGCCCGGGTAGTTAGGCCCAAATGCCCGGTCGCTGGCCCTGTAAGGCCACCACAAATTGTTTCGCGCACGTCTTGTTGTTACGTATACGGGCACCTTCACAATGATCTTGGTTTCTGGTGCCGATTGCTCGGGTGCAGCTTCATCTGGCGCGAACGCAGAAACCGGCGGGCGAAAAATGTTTACGCTCGCGCTACTTGCCCGATATTCGGATGCGGTGATGACCTCGGCGGCATTGGTGGCGCCCGTCATGCACGCTAGCGATAATGTTGAGGTTAGGCATAGCGCAAGATAATTCGCAGTAATTCTCATGGGAATTCCTCGTTTTACTCATTCTTCCGCATCTATTAACGAATTGTAAACTATAAATACTACCCGGCAAACGGTAAAAACCAACGATATCTCTATTTGAATGTTCTTGGTAAATGGCATTGGCCAAACGCCAGAATGCAATGGACTATGTTGGTAAAATCTGGTTTTGTCCCAGCAACTTATCATGAGCAGTTTAGGTGGAGGTATCAATGAGCCGCACAGTTTATCTCAATGGCGAATTCATGGCGGAAGAAGACGCCAAGGTATCGATCTTCGATCGCGGATACCTCTTTGGCGATGGCATTTATGAAGTGGTGCCGGTGGTCGATGGTCTTGTTCTCGATCGCAAGCCTTTTGTTGAGCGGTTTAATCGTTCCCTAAGCGAGCTTTCAATTGCCTGGCCGTGCAGCGAGCAGGAATTGCATGACATGATTGATGAGATTATCGCCCGTAATGATTTAACCGAAGGCGTTGTCTATATGCAGGTGACCAGGGGTGTGGCGGACCGTGAGTTTCACTATCCAAAAAACGTACCATCCACATTAATGGCGTTTACGCAGATAAAGCAGCTGCGCGATAACGCCAACGCCCAAAACGGAGTCAAGGTGGTGACCGTTGAAGATATTCGCTGGAAGCGCCGCGACATCAAATCGATAGCCCTGCTCGGCCAATGCATTGCCAAACAGGCAGCTGTTGAAAAAGGTGCCTTTGAGGGCTGGATGGTTGAAGACGGCTTTGTCACTGAAGGTACGTCATCAACTGCATACATCGTTAAAGACGGGGTAGTGATCACCCGGCCGCTTTCCAATTCCATTCTCCCTGGTATTCGCCGCAAGGTGTTGATGCGCCTGGCTGATGAATATCAGGTCCGAGTGGTGGAGCGCTTGTTCAGTGTTGATGAAGCGCTGAAGGCTGATGAAGCATTTTTGACCTCGGCATCAACATTTGTGATGCCAATTGTCGAAATCGACGGGGCGCAGATTGGCGATGGAAAACCTGGACCCATTTCCCGCAGGTTGCGGGAAATCTATCTCGAGATTGCCCAGGCAGAAGCAGCTGAAGCCTAGGGAGTTACCGCTGGGAGGTTTCCCAATTCGGATGGATCCATGGCTCTGCGTTTGAAGCTGCCAGTGGCGCGCGGCCAAGGATCATATCAGAAGCTTTTTCGCCAATCATGATCGTTGGGCTGTTGAGATTGCCATTGGTGATGCGCGGCATGATAGAGCTGTCCACAACGCGCAATCCTTCCACACCAATCACTCTACATTGTGGATCAACCACTGCCTCGGGGTCGTCTGGTGCCCCCATTTTGCAGGTGCCGCAGGGGTGGTAGGCGCTTTCCACGTGCTCGCGCACATAATCGTCCAATGCCTCATCGCTCTGCCGATCATCACCTGGAGCAAGTTCAGGTCCTGCAAAAGGTTCAAATGCGGGTTGGGTAAAAAGTTCCCGGGTAAGCCGGATGCAGGTGCGGAAATCTGTCCAGTCTTTTTCATGCGCCATATAGTTGAAGCTAATGCGCGGCGGTGCTGACGGGTTTTCAGGGCGCAGGCGCACATGGCCGCGCGACGGCGAGCGCATGGGCCCCACATGAGCTTGGAATCCATGGGATGCAGCTGGTATTTTACCGTCATAGCGCATGGCGATGGGTAGAAAATGATACTGAATATCTGGATAGTTCACCCCGGCGTTTGACCGGATGAACCCAGCAGATTCAAAATGGTTTGTCGCCCCAAGGCCAGATTTATCCAGCAGCCAGCGCATGCCTATCATTGCTTTCGACATCAGATTGATACTGGAATACAGAGAGATGGGTTTCAGGCAAACCTTTTGAACCAACAGCTCCAAATGATCTTGCAGGTTTTCGCCAACGCCTGGCAAATGATGCACCGGTTCAATCCCGGCAGCTTTGAGGTGAGCGGCATTGCCGATACCAGATAGCATGAGCAGCTTGGGCGAGTTAATGGCACTCGCAGCTATAATGATTTCGCGATTGGCCTTGGCAGTCTGAACTTTACCGCCGCGTTCATATTCAACGCCAGTGGCGCATTTACCATCGAAGACAATGCGTTTTGCCATGGCACGCGTTATCAAGGTGAGGTTCCCGCGATTCAGCACAGGGCGCAGGAAAGCATTTGCGGCCGACCAGCGACGGCCTTTCCAAACGGTCATTTCCATCGGACCGAAGCCTTCTTGCTTGGAGCCGTTATAATCGTCGGTCATTTGATAACCGGCTTCACGACCTGCCTCTACGAAGGCATGGTAGAGCGGATTTTTACGCACGCCGCGCGTTACATGCAACGGACCATCATGACCGCGCACACCATTGGCTTCACCGCCATGGCTCGTTTCCATACGGTTGAAATACGGCAGTACGTTCCTGTACCCCCATCCAGCGGCACCGGCTTCTTCCCAATGGTCGAAATCGCAGGCATGACCGCGCACAAATACCATGCCATTGATGGATGATGATCCACCGATAACTTTGCCGCGCGGGCAGGCCAGCTTGCGTCCGCCAAGGTGGGGTTCAGGTTCAGACCAATACCCCCAATCATAGGTGCTCATGTTCATCGGGTAAGATAATGCGGACGGCATCTGGATAAGCGGCCCGGCATCGGTGCCGCCATATTCAAGCACCAGGACCGAATTTTTGCCATCCTCTGATAGGCGATTGGCGAGCACCGAACCGGCTGAGCCGGAACCGATGATAATGAAATCGTAGGCGCTGTTCATTGTTTCGCTCCGTGAAT
>CAJQND010000352.1 GCA_905479595.1 uncultured Hyphomicrobiales bacterium | reverse complement strand
ATTTCAAAGAACCCGTTTTCGAATGAACCAAAGGGGATCACAAATTACAACGAGAAGATTTTCTGGTTCCCGGAGTTCAAAAAAGCGATATTCAAACACGACAAATCAAATACTGCTATCCGGCTAAGGCTCTTTTAAATCAGCGCCCAATCGGCCTGCGCTGAAATAAGAATCTACTCCATACAGAAGCGCCCTGGCCTCATTCAAAGACCAGGGCGCCGTTCTCGAACATATACTGAATTGAGGCCTTATGCCTCTTGTGTTGCATCCTTGCGGCGTAACTCAGGATGTACCGTTGCACTAATGATGTGCGACGACTGGCCGATCACATGATTGGCGGAACCGACAATCAGCGGATCCGGACCAGTTACGACGTCCAGGTCTTTATCTGGATAAGGCAGTGAGGCAAGGAAGTGCTGCATACAGTTTAACCGGGCGCGCTTCTTGTCATCTGATTTAACAATTGTCCACGGCGCATCCGCTGTATCGGTATAGAAGAACATCGCTTCTTTAGCTTCTGTGTAATCGCCCCATTTATCCAGGGACGCCACATCCACCGGAGACAATTTCCAGCGCTTGAGCGGGTCATTCTCGCGTGATTTGAAGCGCCGCAACTGTTCTTCGCGGGTTACTGAGAAGTAATATTTGTACAAGCGGATGCCACTGCGCACGAGCATGCGTTCAAGATCTGGGCATTGCCGCATAAATTCCAGGTAATCGGTTGGCGAACAGAACCCCATGACCCGCTCAACACCTGCGCGGTTGTACCAGGAGCGGTCAAACATGACGATTTCACCGGCAGATGGGAGGTGCTCGATATAGCGTTGGAAAAACCACTGACCACGTTCGCGCTCGCCAGGCTTGGCAAGGGCAACAACCCGGGCTTCGCGAGGGTTGAGATGCTCCATGAAGCGCTTGATCGTGCCTCCCTTACCAGCTGCATCACGGCCTTCATAAAGAACGACAAACCGTTCACCAGACTTCTGTACCCAGTTCTGAGCTTTTAAAAGCTCTACCTGAAGTGCGGCTTTCTGTTTCTCATAATCGCCCTTTTTCAGCTTGGATTTATAAGGGTATGCGCCAGATTCAAACGCTTTGCGAACGGCTTCTGGATTATGGTTGGATTCCATTTTCCTGCGAAGCTCCTCATCGGCGCGCTCAGCAGCATCTTTCGCATCAGCTAACTGTTGAGGGGTTGCAGCAGCTTTTTCGGCAGCGGCCATCTCTGCGGCAGCTTTCTTCACTGCCGTTGGGGTGTCGCCAGCTTGAGCTTTACTGCCTGAATTTGTGCGGCCATCGTTCCGCGCCACTGTCGCCATGATGCTCTCCTGTTCTCTGGTCTATCGTTAAAGATATTCCGATAAACGGCAATGAACCGAGACGCATTGATCAGGATCAAATTCACTAAAATGAACGCCGCGCCAAGATCTGGCGCGGCGAACTTTATCTTCAACCGATGCTTTTGGGATTAGCGGCGGTATGGGCTCCGACAGCGTTTGTAGCGCCCGCTATATGCCAAGAACCGGTCTGTATCCGGGTTATACGAACGGTAACGGTTCAAGCACCAGCGCACATGATTGCCACCACCGCGGCGTGGCGAAGCTGCAACAGCAGCGCCGGCTGCAATGCCGAGTAGCCACCATGGGGTTGCATACCAGTATCCACCATAATGGTGCCCATAGCCGCTGCGGCGATGCCGAAAACGGTGGTGGCGGCGACCATGGCGGCGGCGCAAGCGATGGCGACGCGCGCGCTTATGGCCTGCTGGTTCAATTTTTACGTTGTTACCCAGCGTTGTCCGGGATGAATTTATCGTTTCTCCAAGTGTGGACGCTTTCGCGGGCGAACTCGTGCCTTGAAAAACAAAACCACTCAGGGCAGCAGCAGCAAAAAGGGATAAAAAATGTTGCCGTTTCATATAAAACAACTCCTCAAAATAGTTGGATGGTCAATTGCAATGCCTAAAAATTACGCCGAAAAATGACTTACAAAAATAATTGCTGGCATCACGAATCAAACCTGCCCCTCATCACAATGAGATTAGGCTCGTAAATAGTGGCGAAATTCTGCCAACTCATTACGTTAACGTAATGGGAAATCTGATACCTGGCGAAGAAGACCTATACGATTGTGGCCGGCAAGAAAATCTTGAATGTGGAACCCTCACCCATGGTGCTTTCAATTTCAATATTTCCACCACTCTGCTTCACAAAACCGAAAACCATTGAGAGACCAAGGCCACTTCCCTCACCTTCACCTTTTGTAGTGAAGAACGGCTGGAACACGTCTTCAAAAAGTTCTTCGGGAATTCCTGTTCCGGTGTCAGAAACAGCAATAAGCACGCATGGTCCGCGATTAAATTTCCCAACCTCGATCTCAGTATTCTCGCCAACAAAAATATTACTCGTAGCGATTTTAAGAGTGCCGCCTTCCGGCATGGCATCTCGGGCGTTAATGGCAAGGTTGAGCAATGCACTTTCAAGCTGACCGGTATCTATGCTGATGGGCCACAGACGTCGGTTCAGCTGAAGGTCTAACTCAATTGTTTCACCAATTGATCGGCGGATCATATCGTCCATGCTGTCTATCACCGCATTGACCACGATGGTCTCACTTTCGAGCACCTGATTG
>CAJQND010000351.1 GCA_905479595.1 uncultured Hyphomicrobiales bacterium | reverse complement strand
CGACTGCATCGGCGGCGCTGCTCTCAAACGCCTTAACACCAAGAACTTCAACAGGTAGCTCAGCAAGATTAGGGAATTCTGAAACGCCGGTAATTGGTTCCCGCCGTGTTGCTATATTGCGCTCTTGTTCCCCACGCGCTTTTGCGACCATGCCAGCAACACTACCTGAGGTGAGGGCTTTTAGAATCCCACCGTCGGCTTCAATAGATTGGAACAGTTGCCATGCAAGTGCGGCAAGGTCCAATGTGGTCTGGTCAATAAAACCTGAGCCGGCACCTGGGTCTTGTACATGGGCTAGATGAGACTCTTCGATCAAAATAGACTGTGTGTTGCGCGCCATACGCCGGGCAAACCCATCGGGCAAACCAAGTGCAGTGGTGAAAGGAAGTATGGTCAGGCTGTCTGCGCCCGCGATTCCAGCAGCGAATGTGGCTGCGGTGCTGCGTAGCAGGTTCACATGGGCATCCCTGCGGGTCATCATGCGCCAGCTTGTTTCAACGTGCAGCACGAGAGGTGAGACGGCCACTTCCATCGCTTCCTGCAACCGTCCCCAAAGCAAACGCGCAGCGCGCAGTTTGGCAGCAGATATGAACATATCCGCATCGACAGAGAGCACCATGCCGATTTGATTACATGCTGTCTTTTTGTCTATTCCCTCCGCATTCATCCAGCGCAGATAATGAACTGCGGTTGCAAGAGTTAAAGCCAGCTCTTGAGCGGGAGACCCACCAGCGTTGTGATAAATACGTCCGTCAGCAAGAAATGCTGGGCCGTTGTAGCCTTTGTCCATAAAAGCGCGAACAACCTTGGTGGAACGCGCGCGTGCATTATCCTCATCCAGCATGTGACCGCTGTGGGCCAATGCACCAATCGGGTCGAGCCCGACGCTGAGATTTACCTTGGAAAGATCATGACCGCGTTTTTCGTAAACTTCAGCTAAGGCGCCAGCCAGTTTACGGCTCCGCCATCCGCCGTCGAGCCGTACCGGGATCATGTCGAGATAAACGCCTTGAAGCAGCCTGTCGAAATCTTCTGAGGTTTCTGCAAGCGTGCCAAATCCATTTGCCGTTGTCGCTTGCGGGGAAACCAGCGTTAAGCCAGCAGCGCCACCTTCAAGATCTTCTAAAATTTGCTTATTTGCCGCTTCAATATCTGGAATATCCACTCGTTGCAGAGAGTTCCAGCCATTTGCAGACCGTCCTGGGATTTCAAGGTGAAGCGTGTCGGTGTAAAGCGGCTCAACGCGCAGGCCGTCATAACTCCGCCAAACGAGTTTTTTCTCGAAATCAGCGCCTTTCAAGGTTTCTTTAACCAAAGCCAACCAGTCTTCGTGGCTCGGCGGGTCAAAATCATCAGCGAGAGGTTTTCCGTTCATGCTGCCTGTCTGCCTAACATTGTTGCGGTGCGTCACAAGCTATAGCGGATTACGGCAATAGCTTGAAATGAGCCATTTGGCGCAGAAGACGACTTTGGATCAGAGGTAAGCGCTAAGACCAGGAATATTTCCAATAGCGCGGTTCACCAAATCATTTCCAGCGGCTTCGCGTGCATAGGACAAGATTCCGCCCCCGATTTCTTTGATCTGGTCTGTCGAAAGGCCGTCTGCTTGCAGTGCGCCAACTGTCGCCAATGCATCGCCCGTGCTGCCGCCGCCAATCATGCTAAACAGGCCGCCGCTTGCGGCTGCCGGTTTGGTGAAATTTCCCGCAAGATCGGCCGCACCTGGCAGCTTTTCCATAAGGCTTGCCACGGCACCGGGGTCGCCATTTCGTTGCAGGAGAGACAGGATCATACCGGTGGCTTTTTCGGCGGTCCTTTCATCGATCCCAATCTCGCCAGCCAGCTTTGAAATCAACTCCTGCATGCCATACTCCAACTACATTGAAAAAATTCAGTCGTTTAAATGAACGCCTATTTGCGTCTTGGTTCGTTTTATAGCAAATTGCCCTGGATTTCGACTACTTACACCGCAATGCACAGAGAATTTTCAGGCAGATAGAGAGCATCATGACAAACGAGAACTCGGTTTTTATCGGAACTGCGAAAGAAAAGCAGTTTCTGAACCTGAAATTCGCCAACCGTCACGGCCTTATCACAGGTGCGACGGGGACCGGTAAGACCGTAACATTGCAGATTTTAGCGGAAGGCTTTTCCGCCCAGGGTGTGCCGGTTTTTGCGGCAGACGTGAAAGGTGATTTGTCTGGAATTTCTGTCAAAGGCGAACCTAAGGATTTCCTGCTTGAACGGGCTGAAAAAATCGGCTTTGACGATTATGGATTTGAATCCTTTCCGGCTGTTTTCTGGGATTTATTTGGTGAGCAAGGACACCCAATCCGCACCACAATTTCAGAAATGGGACCACTGCTGTTATCTCGCTTGATGAACCTTACTGAAGCGCAGGAAGGCGCGCTCAACATAGGCTTTCGTATCGCTGATGAAGAAGGCCTCGCGCTGCTTGATTTGAAAGATTTGCGTGCTTTGTTGATCAATCTTGCTGAGCGCTCCAAGGAAATCCGCACGGAATATGGCATGGTTTCCAGGCAATCGATCGGCGCTATTCAAAGGCGGCTTTTGGTTCTCGAACAACAAGGTGCGGATTTTTTGTTTGGCGAGCCTGCCCTTGATATTGCCGACCTGATGCGCACCACACGCGATGGCCGTGGCGTTATAAATGTCTTGGCTGCAGATAAATTGATGCAATCGCCTCAACTCTATTCGACATTTCTTTTATGGTTGATGTCAGAGCTTTTTGAAGAGCTGCCAGAAATCGGCAACCCAGACAAACCAAAACTGGTTTTCTTTTTTGACGAAGCGCATCTTTTGTTTGATGAGGCACCAAAGATTTTGCTGGAGAAGGTGGAGCAGGTCGTCCGGTTGATCCGGTCAAAAGGGGTTGGTGTTTACTTTGTCACTCAAAACCCGCTGGATGTCCCCGATTCAGTTCTGAACCAACTTGGTAATCGGGTGCAGCATGCACTGAGGGCCTATAGCCCGCGTGAGCAAAAAGCAGTGCGGACGGCGGCCACCACATTCCGGCAAAACCCGGAATTTGATACTGAAGAGGTAATTACCCAGCTTGGTGTTGGTGAGGCCTTGGTGTCCACTTTGGAAAAAAAGGGTGTGCCCTCCATGGTACAACGAACCCTTATCCGTCCACCTTCTTCGCGCATGGGGCCAATCACTAGCAAAGAGCGCAAGAATGCTATTCTCAATAGCCCGGTATATGGCCTGTATGACGAAAAAGTGGACCGGGAATCAGCCTATGAAATTCTTTCCGTACGTGCAGAAAAACGCGCTGCGGCGGCAGAAAAAGCGGCGCGAGATATCGCAGAAGCAAAAAAGAAAGCTAAGGCAAAGAAGCCAACCAGCCGCCGGATGAGCAAATCCGACCGATTTTTTGGAAATTTGGTATCGACAGTGGGTCGTGAGCTTGGCCGTCAACTTATCCGGGGCATTCTCGGGAGCCTTCGGCGGTAACGGTTTAACTCTCGATTATTTCGGTTTCTTCGATCTCGATGCCAAAACCCGTTAACCCCACATAGTGGCGGTCGCGAGTTGCGAGAAGACGGATGGAGGAGACATTAAGGTCGCGCAAAATTTGCGCGCCGAGGCCAATGTCCCGCCATGACTGTTCGCGTGATTGTACGCTGTCATGGTTTTCATCCGTAGTACCTTCTTCGCCAAAGGTCATGGCCGGAACGCCGGTTGCACCTGTACGCAGATACACTAAAACCCCACGTCCTTCGCGTTCAAACCACTCATAGACGCTGTTAAGTGTTTCACGACCACCGAAAACGTCTTCGACGATGTCTTCACGGTGCAGGCGCACAGGGATGTTTTTACCATCCCCGATACCACCATAGACAATCGCCAAATGTTGGACTGCATCAAATGGTGTCGCATAGGCAATGCCCTGGCCCGGTCCGATTGGCATATCGACAATAAATTCAGCACGTCGTTCCACCAGTTTTTCACGCGCTTGCCGGTAAGCGATAATATCATCGACAGAGATGATCTTGAGGCCGTGCTCGCGGGCAAAGGCATAAACGTCATTACCTTTTTTTACCGTGCCGTCATCGTTGACCAACTCGCCAATCACCCCCACAGGCGGCATTTTGGCAAGTTTGGCAAGGTCGACTGCTGCTTCAGTGTGACCGGAACGCATCAACACCCCGCCGCGCTTTGCAATGAGCGGAAATACGTGCCCGGGGCGGACAAAATCACTCGACTGAACATTACCATTGGCCAAAGCGCGCACAGTCGCGCATCGCTCGTCTGCTGAAATACCAGTTGTCAGACCTTGTTTGTAGTCAACCGAAACAGTGAAAGCCGTGCTCATGGGGGCATCATTGTCGGCAACCATGGGATTAAGATGCAGCCTGCGGGCTTCTTCCGCCGTTATAGGAACGCAAACAATGCCGGATGTATGACGTACGATGAAGCCCATTTGTTCAGGCGTCGCTTTGACCGCCGCCACAATGAGATCGCCTTCATTCTCGCGGTCATCATCATCGACGACAACAACCATCTCACCGGCTGCAATTGCGGCAATAGCATCGTCGACGGGATCGAGCTGATAGTCTGTTGTTTCAGTCATTGATGGCACTCACAGCATAACGATAAAGGCGGGATCATAGAATCCCGCCTTTATTCAGATTCTCAATTATTGCGGCGCTCGATTAAGACGCAGCTTCAAACAATTCGCCGACGTAATCCCAGTTCACCAGATTATCAAACCAGGCTTCCAGATATTTCGGGCGCGCATTGCGGTAGTCGATGTAATAGGAGTGTTCCCAAACATCGCAGCCGAGCAAAGGTGTTGCCCCATGAACAAGCGGGTTTTCGCCGTTCGGGGTTTTCATCACTTCAAGCTTGCCATCTTTCAAGGCGAGCCAGCACCAACCAGAGCCGAATTGGGTCATGCCTGCTTGAATGAATGCATTACGGAATTCGTCAAGGCTGCCGAGGTCTTCAGTGACCTTTGCTTCAAGGTTGCCAGGCATAGCACCACCTCCACCGGGTTTCATCCAGTTCCAGAAATGCAGATGGTTGTAGTGTTGGCCGGCATTGTTGAAAAGACCGGCATTTGTGCCGAACGATGCCATGCAAATCTCTTCAAGTGATTTGCCTTCCATGCCTGCTTCAGCAGCAAGTTTATTGCCATTGTCCACATAGGCCTGGTGGTGTTTGTCGTGGTGGTATTCCAGGGTTTCAGCAGACATGTACGGGGCTAATGCATCATAGGCATAAGGTAGTTTAGGCAATTCGAAAGCCATCTGGATTCCTCCTGTTTGTTAAAAAGACCCGGCGGGTGTTGGTCAAGAAGCGGACACTAACTGTGCTGGCGGGCGAGTGCAATGGAAAGCTCGCCCAGTATTTTACATAAACGCCTGAATTCCGGTTTGAGCACGGCCCAAAATAAGGGCGTGAACATCATGGGTACCTTCATAAGTGTTGACGGTTTCCAGATTTACCATGTGGCGAATAACGTGGAACTCATCGGAAATGCCGTTGCCACCATGCATATCACGGG
The DNA here is from genome assembly GCA_905479595.1 of uncultured Hyphomicrobiales bacterium. Taxonomy (GTDB): domain Bacteria; phylum Pseudomonadota; class Alphaproteobacteria; order Rhizobiales; family CAJQND01; genus CAJQND01. Next base: position 11,812 of record CAJQND010000351.1, on the reverse strand, counting down.
CAACGCGCGCGATGTCCAGTGCTTTGCCGCAATTGTTACGTTTCATCAAAGAGATCGCTGGTGGTGCTCCAATGCCCGCTTCTAGTGCACGACCAAGCGAGAGAGCCCCATGCAGGCCAAGCGTAATCTCGGTTTGCATGTCGGCGAGTTTCTTCTGAACCAATTGTGTGGCTGCGAGAGGCCGCCCAAACTGTTTGCGGTCGAGGGTGTATTGCCGTGCCTGATGCCAGCATGCTTCAGCTGCGCCCATTGCGCCCCATGCAATCCCAAAACGCGCTTTGTTGAGGCAACCAAATGGCCCCGAAAGCCCGCGTGCGCCTGGCATCAATGCGTCTTCGCCCACTTCAACATCTTCCAGCACGATTTCACCGGTGATTGATGCACGGAGAGAGAATTTTCCCTCAATTTTCGGGGTTGAGAACCCCTTCGAGCTGCGTTCGACGATAAATCCGTGAATACCTTCATCTTCCAGCTTCGCCCAGATAATGGCAATGTCTGCGATAGGTGAGTTGGTTATCCACATTTTCGCGCCGTTGAGAACATAGCCATTCGAGGTGCGTTTGGCGGTGGTTTTCATGCCACCTGGATCAGACCCGGCATCTGGTTCAGTGAGACCAAAACAGCCCACCATTTCTCCAGTAGCAAGTTTTGGCAGATACTTCATTTTCTGCTCTTCGGTGCCATATGCCTCAATCGGGTGCATCACCAGAGAATTTTGGACGCTGATAGCTGATCGATACCCAGAATCAACCCGTTCGATTTCGCGGGCAATCAAACCATAGGCCACATATCCGAGCCCGGAGCCGCCATATTTTGGATCGGTCATAACCCCAAGCAAACCCAGTTCCCCGGCTTCATTCATAATCTCTTTGTCAAAGCGTTCCTCACGGAAGGCGGACTGGACCCTGGGCATCAATTTGTCATCGGCAAAAGCGCGAACACTATCGCGGATCATCCGCTCTTCTTCGGTCAGAAGGCTTTCTAGCGCAAGCGGATCTTCCCAGTTAAACGCGGAAATTGTTTCAGGTTTTTTCGGGCTTTGTTTCTGGGCTGGTTCATTCATTTGAACGCATTCCTCTGCATAACGTGATTTTGAATTTCGATTTTGCGCCGCTTCCAGCGCTTAGGCAACTCTACTGATCTCTATACCTTTGTGTCGGCCTTGCCGGTAACGAGAAGTGCGAAGGCATAAGACAATGCTGTTTCCTTCAAACTGTCGAACCGGCCTGACGCACCACCATGCCCGGCCTCCATATTGGTTTTGAGCAGAAGGAGGTTGTTATCGGTTTTCAACTCTCTCATCCGCGCCACCCATTTTGCCGGTTCCCAATAAGTAACGCGTGGGTCGGTGAGCCCGGCAATGGCGAGAAGCGCTGGATAAACCTTCTCCTCAACCTGATCATAAGGCGAGTAAGACGCTATATATTCATATGCCTGTTTTTCGGCAAGAGGGTTGCCCCATTCCAGCCATTCCGGTGGGGTCAGGGGCAAGCTTTCATCCAACATGGTGTTGAGCACATCAACAAAAGGAACCTGGGCAATAATGCCGCCATATTGTTCAGGTGCCATATTGGCAACCGCGCCCACAAGCATGCCACCGGCACTGCCTCCATGGGCGACAATGCGCCCGGCAGATGTGATCTTGTCAGAAATTAGTTTTTCGCCTGCCGCCACAAAATCAAGGAACGTATTTTTCTTTGCTTCTCTGCGTCCTTGAGCATACCAGCGATATCCCCGGTCTTTACCTCCCCGGATATGCGCAATGGCGTGAACAAAGCCGCGATCTACCAGGGAAAGAACAGATGTGGAGAAAGAAGCCGGAATGGAAATCCCGTAAGAACCATAGCCATAAAGGTGGCACGGGGCGGAGCCATCCAATTTTGTATCTTTTCGGTACAGCAGAGAAACCGGCACAAGTTCGCCATCGTGTGATGGCGCCATAATGCGCCTGGTAACGTAGTGCTCAGGATCATGGCCAGAGGGTACTTCCTGGGTTTTGCGTAACGTCCTCTGACGAGTAACCATGTCGTAGTCAAATACCTGGGCTGGGGTCGTCATTGACGAATAAGTGAAGCGCACAGATGTGGTGTCGTACTCATAGCCGGGCGAAAGCCCGAGGCTATAGGCTTCTTCGGCAAATGCTATTTCATGTTCGTCACCAGAACTACTGTCTGTGATGACAATGCGTGGCAATCCATCTTCGCGCTCCAGTCGCACCATTTGGTTTTTAAAAACCGAGTGTGAAAGGATAAGCCGGCCCGGTTTATGGGCAACGATATCACGCCAGTTTTCGACACCTGGTGCGACGACCGGGGTCTGAACGATTTTGAAATCTTCCGCCTCGTCAGTATTGGTGAGGATCAAAAGATGGTCACCTTGATGCTCGACGTCATATTCGTGGCCTGGAATTCTCTTCGCAACGAGAACTGGCTTGCTTTTCGGGTTGTGGGCATCAATCAAACGGACTTCTGCGGTTTGATGGTCATGGGCAGAAATGAGGATAAAATCCCCAGATTGCGTGCTTGCGACACCCACAAAAAAGCCTGAATCAGCCTCCTCGTAAACAAGGACGTCTTCATCCTGTGATGTGCCCATAACATGACGGAAAACCCGCGATGGGCGATGGTTCTCATCCAGTTTCACATAAAACAAGGTCTTGTTGTCGCGCGCCCAAACACCGCCGCCGCTGGTGTCATCAACGATGTCCGGCAGGTCTTTGCAAGTATCGGCCTCACGTATGCGCAAGGTAAAAAATTCGGAACCTTTTTCGTCCACACCGTAGGCAATGTAGCGCTGGTCCGGCGAATGTGAGATGCCTCCAAGCCGGAAGAATGCTTTTCCTTCAGCCATTTCATCGCCATTGAGCAGGATTTGCTCGCCGCCGCCACTGGTCTTCTGGCGACAAAAGCGCGGGTGCTGCCCGCCTGATACGAAAGATGAATAGTAAGACCACATCCCATCCGGGGTCGGGACCGAGGAATCGTCTTCCTTGATCCTCCCTTTCATTTCCTCAAACAGTTCCACCTGCAATTGTTCGGTCGAAGCCAGTTGGGCTTTTGTGTAAGCATTTTCCGCTTCTAAATGCGTGCGAATGTCGGCATGCAAAACTGAAGGATCGCGCATCACCTCCTGCCAATTTTCATCCCGCAGCCAATGATATGGGTCATTTCTTTCCACGCCGTGATGGGTGGTCTTGTGCTCGCGTTTATTTGCGATTGGGGCGGAAGAATTCATTTATTCAAGTCTCATCCTTGTCAAAATCGAGAACGACGCCGTTCATGCAATATCGCTGGCCGGTAGGGGCGGGGCCATCGGGAAACACATGCCCGAGATGGGCGTCACAATCCGCGCACCTCACTTCTGTGCGCGTCATAAGCCAGCTGCGGTCTTTGTGTTCACTGACCGCAGCTTCTGAAATCGGTTCATAGAAGCTTGGCCAGCCAGTGCCTGATTCAAATTTAGTTGCGGCCGTAAACAACGGGTTTCCGCAGCAAACGCATTTGAAAACACCGGTCGCTTTTTCATTATTGTGCGGATGCGAATGGGCCCGTTCCGTGCCATGTTCGCGGGCGATTGCATATTGCTCCGGCGTTAAGATTTCACGCCATTCCGCATCGGATTTCTTAACTTTCATCTATTGTCTCCAACCCTCGTTTATTCAAACATCAGTGTTATCGCTTCGGCAATCAACGCCGGTTTCTCCTGGCCTTCGATGTCAATTGTTACGGTAGATATAGTGCGGATGGACTTCTCGCCCAATACCGCCCGGTCGAGGCGAATGCGCCCGCGTACTCTTGAATTGACCGGGACCATGTTGGTGAAACGTAATTTGTTGGCACCATAATTAATTGCGCGCTCTACACTTTTGACTGTAAAAATTTCACCCATAAACCGTGGAATAAGTGACATCGTGAGATAACCATGGGCAATTGTCGGCATATTCAATTCGGCTTTGGCGCGCTTTGGGTCGACGTGAATCCACTGATAATCGTCGGTCGCTTCAGCAAATAGGTTGATCCGTTCCTGATCGATCGTCAGCCAAGGACTTACACCGATTTCATTGCCTTTTTCTTCCGCTAAATCCCGAAGACATTCAAACTCACGCATTTCTTTCCTCCTGGTGACCTTTAAAAAGGTTTCGTAAACCAATTAAAATTTTTCTCAAATTGAACATACCGGGTTCAATGAAAATTAGCATTGCCTTTGTATGAATGTTTGCAAGTGAGGGAGTGACTGAAAGTGAACGCGATGGTTGATCCGGCATCAAGTCCAGATGCGCCCGGTAGCCCGGTCAAGGTTACCAGGCAGCGTGGTGGATTGGAACATGCTAGCGGCATTTTTGCAGCTCTTGAGGCTATGGCGAAATCAACTGCAGATTATGGCCCCAACACAAGCGAAAAAATCGCCCAGGAATCTGTATCTGATCCAATACCTTCTCCAATTCCCGAAGTTGAGCCGACTACAGGCACGGAACTGACCGAGGAGTATTTGTTTCAGGAATTTGCTGATCTTGTGTCTCAACATCAGCATTCAACCACAACGCAGCAACCAAAGCCCGATGTCTCACATCTGGAAACCGTTGCACTAGAAGAGCTCCGCAATCCTGTGCGCAGTCATGAACCCAATATCTTTGAACTTGCCACGGGTCTGGATGTGCAACTGCCTCCAATAAACGAGCCCAGGGTTGAACCTAACAGTGTCCAGTCGTTCAATGCTATTGAGGCTTCTGTTGCTGCACTCAAGGCGTCATTTTCTGATTTTGCGCAACCTGCAAACGTCAAAGATGCAGCGGACGAGCAACAAGAGTTACACGTTGCATCCGAGCCGGTCGTATTTCCTGCCGTCTCACCAGTGATCGAAATGCAAATTGCGGAACGCGAAGCCGATGTTTTTTCGCAAGATTTGCCAAATACCTTACTTCCCCAGCCGCGACCGCAGACCGATGAACAACTGCATGATCGGGCGGTTCAAAATACGGTTCGTGATTTGCTAGATGTTATGGCGCTTCCTGATGGGGCTGTGCAACCTCAAGAGAGGGCTCTTGCGGCAGATACATTGTTGAGGAAGCTCAGCACCATGCCTTTTGTTGCAAAAAAAGAACTTTCTGGCCGCGTCGCGATCATGGAAACCCCCCCGGCCTTAATAGTGTCGCGGCTTGTTCGTGATCCATCTATTGAAATTGCGGGACCATTGATTGAGAACGGTAATGCAGTAAGCGATCAGGATCTTTTCGCGCTGATAGATAGCGCTGATCTTGGCAAATGTAGAATGATCGCCCGCCGCCGCGCGGTATCGCCAGCGATTGCCGCTTCGCTACTCGCCTGCGGAGACCCCGGTGTGATACTGGCACTGGTTCGCAATCCAGATGCCTCATTGTCTCCAGCTTTGCTGAGTGAACTCGCTGAGTTGGCGAAGTCACAACCTGCACTCCAAGCACCGCTTGCAACCCGTCCCGATATGACGCCGAAGATAGCGTTTGATTTGTTTTGGTCATTACCGGCGGAGTTGCGCCGGTATGTATTTTCTCGTTTTCTTACGGATTCCAAAACACTCGAAAAAGTGCTGCGAATTGCCCTTATGGACGACGGCGCAAATGCCGATGATAAGGCCTGGGATGGAACATCATTTCCAAAGGAAGAAGACTCAGAGCAAGTGATGACGTTGCTCGAACAAGGTTTGGTGGTCAATGCCGCCAAGATGATTGCTGATCTAACCCATATTTCCTTAGCTAACGCCCGAAAGATCATTTCAGACCCTGGTGGGGAGCCTCTGGTGGTGGTGTTTAAAGCAATGGGGCTGCCGCGCACGGTTTTTGATGAGGTCGTAACCCGGTTGAAGGCGTCTTCAACTGCGAGTTTGTCTGCTGAGCGAAGCGCAAATGAACTACGCGTGCTTTATGACGGTCTTTCGTTCAATAAGGCCCGCGTTGTACTCACATATTGGGATTGGCTTGCCGAGCACGAATTATCCAGCGCTGTAGAGTGCGAGAAACAGGAATGCCATCAACAAGACAGCAGTCCAGAAAGCCATGGATCCAGTGGGCCAGGTGCGTGCGAGCACGCCGTGGGGGCCATGTAGTTTATAGACCTTGGTCATAAACCGGCTCATACCATTCATTACCCCTGAGCGAATGACTTCGAAGACATTGCCAACTGCGTCGCGAATGGAAAATGCAACCGCCGGAAAGGCTTTGCGGTAAAACCAGTCGATGTCCAGGGTAATAGTCAGCGTTCGTTTCATCAAAGGCAGCATGAGGAAGAAAGCAAGGCCTGAGAACAGCAAGAGCTGCAACATGTTGACTACGTGCGGCACGGTGTAAGGCTGATATGCCACTGGAAAAGGTAGCATAGCGTATAGGAATTCCGGCCATATCCCCAGACCAATGCACAAACCCGCGAATAGGATCATTGCCAGTCGCATGTTCCAAGGCGGATCCGGCGGGCGCAAGCCCGAGTCCTTTTGGAAAAAAACAAACCAGGGGAACTTGATCCCGGCATGGAGAAACACACCAGCCGATGCAGCCAGCAACAGGAACCAGATGACAATCAGGCTCTCGTCCGCAGCTGCCTGACTGATCATCGATTTGCTAATGAAACCAGAGGTCAATGGAAACGACGAGATCGAGAGCGCACCGACAATACCGCATACGGTTGTGAGGGGCATGCTCTGGAAAAGTCCGCCGAGGTCCGTGCACTTGCGTTTTCCGGTCATGTAAAGCACAGCCCCCGCCGACATCAGCAGTAGTGCCTTATAGATGATGTGTGTGAAGGCGTGGGCGGCAACACCGTTTAGGGCCATTTCGGTCCCAATTCCGATACCGGTCACCATAAATCCCACTTGATTCACAATACTGTAGGCAAGAATGCGGCGCATGTCGTTTTCCAGCAGCGCGTAGATAATCCCGTAAAAAATCATGAAGATTCCGACGAAGACGAGAATCTCGGTGCCAGGGAAGCCGCGCAGCAACACATACACCGCTGCCTTGGTGGTAAAGGCGGAAAGAAACACGGTGCCACTGTACGAAGCTTCGGGGTAAGCGTCGGACAGCCACGCTGACAGAGGTGGCGCAGCGGCGTTAACGAGGAAGCCGGCGAGGATTAGGTTGGCGCCAAGTGTATTAGCCTCCATGGCCGTAAATGTGGTGGATCCAGAAGTTGAAATATGCACCAAAATTCCCGTCATCAGGAGGGCACCGCCGACCATATGGACCAGCAAATAGCGCATGGAGACCCGGTAAGAGAGGTCGCCACCCACCGAGAGCACAACCAGAGTGGAAGCCAAGGCCATGATTTCCCAAAAGATAAACAGGCTTATCAAGTCACCGGCCAAGGCGACTCCGATCGCGCTACCGGCGTAGACAAATGCCGCAACCAGTTCCAACACCCGTTTCTGGTTAAGGGCGAACAGACCACCTGCAAATGCCATGATGGAAAAGATAATGGCAAAGAGACGGCTCAGCGCATCGCTCCGCACGAGAACCAGTTGGTAATCGAGGATGGACAGGACAGCAAACGACCCGTTTGGCAGACGCGAAACCAGTGCAAGCGTTACCAAAGGCAGACCGAGGATTAGGATTGGTTTAATACGCCTGCCCGCGAATGGCAGGAGGAGAGCGCCGAGTACAAGGACAAGGCCGGGCGGAAAGTCACTAATCGTCATAATAGGTGTCCTTACGCTTCAAGAAGACACCAAGCGCCTTGGCCAGAAGCACCATTGCAGCACAAGTGGCGAGCCCGTACCACGCGTAAAAGCCGAAGGTACCATCTATCCAGAAATAAGGGTGACCGTGGACAAAGAAATCTCCGATGACCAGGAGCGCCAATACCGCTAGACCGCCGCGCCAAAACAAACGCACGGTCTCCGGTCTGACAAGCCAGTGTTTTTCTCCCGCTTCGCTCACAACATCACCCATTTTACAGTCTCCGGTTTGTCGAAAATATGCTTCTTTTCGCCTTTGCTCGCCATGTTTATCGTCCTATCGAAGTTTAATCATGGATGCGAGGTCGTAAACCGGCCCGGGGAAAAAGAACAACACCACGCATAACAACGATGTAATTCCAATCGCGATCAGACAGGCAAGCGGTGCTTCCTTGATCTCAGGAGAAGTTTTCTGTTTCTTTTTGGGCGTGCCAAAAAAGGCCTTGAGCGGGATTGGCAAGAGGTAGGCAATGTTCAACAGGGATGACAGCATCAACACTGCAACAATTATAACTTGATCCGCTTCAAGAGCACCAAGAGCGAGGTACCATTTCGACCAAAGGCCACCGGTTGGCGGCAGACCAATAATGCTCAATGCGCCAATGAAAAACGCCGCAAATGTGAATGGCATCACGCGACCAAGTCCGGAAAGGTCACTGATTTCGGTTTTGTGCGCGGCGGTGTAAATGGCGCCTGCGCAAAAGAACAGTGTGATCTTGCCAGCTGCATGCATGGCGATATGCATTGTGCCACCAACAATGCCGAGGCTGGTAGCGAGAGCCGCACCGAGGACAATGTAAGATAGCTGACTAACTGTTGAATATGCCAGCCGCGCCTTTAGGTTATCTTTGGTCATTGCAATCAGCGAAGACAGGATAACAGTGGCTCCGGCGATATAGAGCAGCCATTGATTTTGTCCGCTGGAGGAGAGGAAGTCGATGCCAAAGATGTAAACCACCACTTTGAGGATCGAAAACACTCCGGCCTTCACGACGGCAACAGCATGGAGCAATGCGCTTACCGGAGTGGGGGCAACCATGGCATTTGGCAACCAGGAATGAACCGGCATGAGGGCCGCCTTGCCAATTCCAAATGCATACAGCGCCAGTAAAATTCCAACCACCGCGCCGTCGGCTTTGCCAGCAAGAATGCCGCCAACTGAAAACTCAACGGTGCCGGAGATTGCCCATGTGGCGATGATTGCCGGGAGCAGAAGTAACATAGAGGTCGACAGCAAAATGAGAAGATAAATGCGTCCGCCGCGCCGCGCGTTTTCATCACCTTTGTGCGTGACGAGCGGATAAGTCGACAAGGTCAATAGTTCGTAAAACAAGAACAAAGTGAACAGGTTTTTGGAGAACGCGATACCCATCGTGCTCGCAATCGCAATGGCGAAACACACGTAAAACTGCGTTTGCCTGGGCTCGTCATTGCCGCGCATGTAGCCGATTGAATAGATCGAATTTACGATCCACAGGCCGGATGCGACCAATGCGAAAAGCATACCCAATGGTTCGACGGCGAACGCGATGTCAATGCCCTGCACAACCGTAATTAGCGAAGCTTCCGGACGTTCACCGGCACTGACAGCCAAAAATAGCTGGACCACGACAAAAAGTAGCGCTGCCCCTGTGATCAGCGTAATACCTTCGCGCACATTTGGTGATCGCCGTGTGAGAGCAATAAGACATGCGCCGAATGCCGGTAAGGCCAGTGCTGAGATGATTAAGCCGGAGCTGCTCACTGGGCACCTCCAAGAAGATAACTTGCTGCCTGAGCTGCTATATCTGCGGTCAATCGTGTATCAAAACCAAACCAGATGCACGCGGCAGCCAAAACCAGGGTAGGCAGCAGCATTGAAGCAGGCATGTCCGTGGCTTTTTCTGCTTCACCATTTGGGGTTTGAAAATATGCCGCTTCCACCACACGCCCAATATAGACAACGGAAAGGACCGAGCTTGCGACGATGAGCAAGCCAAGCCACCACCAGCCTTTTTCCATGGCACCTGACACGAGATACCATTTTGAGATGAAGCCAGCAGTGCCTGGTGCGCCGATGATGCTAAGACCTGCGACCACGAATGCTGCCATTGTTAAAGGCATGCGTCGGCCAATTCCGGCCAGATTTGCAATGTTCGCAGAACCGATCCGGTAAAAAATCCCGCCAATGACCATAAACAATGCCGCCTTCATGATGGCATGATTAAACAAGTGCGATATTCCGCCGGTGAGGCCCGTTTTGTTTAAGATCGCAATCCCAAGTGTGATGTAGCCAATCTGGGCAACCGAAGAATAGGCCAGCATGCGTTTAACATTGTCCTGAAAACAGGCAACGATTGACGCCCCGAACATTGCCAGCACAGACAGTACAATGAAGATGTCAGACAGCGGAGTGCCGTCACTCGTCGTGCCAACCCCGTAAACTGTGAAAATGATACGTAGCAGAAGGTAAACTGCAACCTTTGTGGCGGTGCCTGCCAAAAAGATAGTCGCGACAGATGGCGCATAGGTATAAGCGTTTGGCAGCCAGACATGGAGCGGGAACAATGCCAGCTTCAAGCTGATGCCGGTTATCAGGAAGCCCAGGGCAATCAGCACTGGTGCGGTCGCGCCAATTGTTTGCAGTTTCGAGGCGATGTCGACCAGGTTCAACGTGCCGGTGATCGAATACAAGAGACCAATGCCGATGACATACAAGGTCGCGCCAATCGAACCGATCACCAGATACTGATAGGCTGCAAGAAGGCCGCGCCGGTCGCGCCCAAGGGCAATGAGCACGTAGGTTGAGAGTGAAGAAACCTCAAGGAAAACGAACACGTTGAACGCGTCACCGGTAATCGTAATGCCCAGTAAACCTGTCATGCACAACAGATACATACAGTAGAAATACGGCTGGTTTCGTGCGCTGATTTCTTTTGCCACGCTCAACCGGGCATAAGGCATGAGGATTGCCCCCATTACCGACACAAGCATCAAAATAAACGCACTTAGAATATCAACTCGGTATTCGATGCCCATAGGCGGCGGCCATCCGCCGACGTGGTAGGAAATAACGCCAGTTTGAAGAACCTGAGCGAGAAGAAGGCCAGAAATTACCGGCATGATCCAACTTACCGCGAGCGCAATAGCACCTGCCCATGCGCCACGGGGCATGAAAGCACAAAAAACGGCGCCGAGCAGTGGCAAAACCACCTGGAGTGCGGGCAAATGCTGCATCATCAGGCGTGCCCATCCTTGTCCATATCAACGATCTCGTCTTCCTCAATCGTTCCATAGGCTTCATTGATGCGCACAACCAGCGCCAGTCCCAGGGCCAATGTTGCGACCCCAACCACAATTGCAGTCAGAATCAACACATGGGGCAGTGGATTGGAATAAACGCTGAAGGCTTTGTCGAGAATGGGTGGTGTCCCGCCAAGAATTTTACCTGGCGAAAGATAGAGCAAATAAACAGATGTCTGGAACAGCGACAGACCAACAAGAGTTTTAATCATGTTGCCACGGGCAATAACAATATAGAGCCCAGCCACCATGAGAAAAATTGTGACCCATTGATTGTAGTGCTGGATGACTTCGGTCAGAATTGCCATTACCGCCCCCGCCCAGCGAAGGCATAAAAGATAGTTGTCATAGTTCCGGCAACGGTAACAAACACGCCGATTTCCACCAGCAAAATACCCCATTCCTGCGCATGAACCTGATCATGTCCAAGAACGGTATAGTTTAAGAAATTACCACCTTTAAACAGGCTTACCACACCTACGCCCGTAAAGATCAATACTCCGGTAGGCATCATCAACTCGGCAATCCAGGGTGGGGCAGCACGTTGCGCTGGTGCAAGCCCAAAGGTGATGGCGTAGAGAATAACGGCGGCTGCAGTGATTACCCCTGCCTGAAATCCACCACCCGGTCCGTAGTCACCGTGAAATTGCACATAAAGCGCAAACACCAAGATGAAAGGCAGCAGCAGTTTGCTCATGATTTGGAGGATTGCATCGGGCCTCATCGATCAAGCCTCCTTCTTGGGTTCGGCATTGCGCTTGCGTCGTCCGCGCAGCAGCATGAGGACACCAACACCTGCGGTGAAAATCACCGTGGTCTCGCCGAGCGTGTC
>CAJQND010000350.1 GCA_905479595.1 uncultured Hyphomicrobiales bacterium | reverse complement strand
ACGCCGATTGCAATGCAATCTCTCCGGCAACTGCCCGTGAAGCGGCTGGAGTTATTTCCAAAGCCGGTGCGCAGTTTATCGATTGCGGCATTATTGGTGGTGCGCCAGGGCGCGGAGCCGGCCCCCGGTTCTATGTTTCCGGCGCGGACACAGCCCCCATGGAGACGCTTGATGGCAAAGGGATCAATGTTGTTCCCATCGGCGAAGAAATTGGCCGGGCATCTGCGCTTAAGATGACGTATGCGGGCTTAACCAAAGGCACCTGGACCTTGCACGCGGCAGTGTTATTGGCCGCGCGCCAGTCTGGTGTACTTGACGAGTTACTCGATGAATTTGCCTTTAGCCAGGCGCAAACCCTTGCCGCCATGCAGGCCCGGCTGCCTCGCCTGCCAGCGGATTCAGCACGCTGGGTCGGTGAGATGGAAGAAATCGCAGCAACTTTTACTGATGTAGGCGTTTCACCAGGATTTCACGAAGGTGCGGCTGAAATGTTCAAGCTTTTAGCCCAGACGCCCTTTGCAGAAGAAACCCGCCAAACCATTGATGCCACGCGCACTTTGGAAGAAACACTGGCGGCGTGCGCCACCCACCTGCCACCAGTTGATTGATGCGCATAGCACACGCTATCGCTAGTCTTTTTTCGCAGCTTCTTCGTCGTCTTCAGTTGAAAGAGGCTCTGGAATTTTTGCATCTGGCGGTTGTGGTAATGCTGTCTCCGGTGATCCTTGTGGGGGATAATCAAGCGTATTGTCAATTTCAGCAACGCGTGCGCGCTTGAGGTTTGGGAACGGAAGGTTCCCCGATTTCCGCCATGCCTTGACCTTTTGTATAGCAGCCTGCTGACGCTCTTCCTCGATCCCGGGATCACGTCCCATATAAAGCGTCTGGGAGGGAAATGCGAAATTGGTTCCAGCTTCACGAACAATGTCATTGATCCGCAAAAAGATATCTTCGCGGATGGAGTGGAACTCGTTCCATTCCCGGGTCAGCGCGTAAACTCTGATGGTGATTTCAAGGGACGATGATCCATATCCTGAAAACCGCACCCGAACTGTATCGCTATCAATTTTAGGATGGGCGTGGAACATCTCACGCATTGCAACGAGTACGGCGCGCAACTGATCGGGGAGTGTTTCATTCCTTAGCCCGATGACAGACTGGATCAGCATGCGATCACACCGCGCCCAGTTCACAATCTCCATATCGACAAATCTGGCGTTCGGAATTGAAATCAACGTCCTGTCCAAACCGCGGATTTGTGTAGACCTGATGCCAATCTTTTCAACCGTGCCGGTACTCTCACCAAATGTGCAGAAATCACCAACAGCGACTGGCCGGTCAATATACAAGATCAGCCCGCCAATCAGATTTTCCAAGGTCGGCCGCACTGCCAGCGCAGCTGCAAACCCGCCGACACCTAAACCGGCCAGTAACGGTACCGCATCCACCCCCAGCGCACGCAACCCGGACACAATAATCCATACGGCGAGAACAAAACCGATAAGATTGGCAACAATGCGCACAAGACTGCCATCGACACCTTTCACGGCTGTTCCAGGTATTGCCGCATAAGTTTCAGCAATTGCCCGCGCGCATTCCCAAGCGGCCCATGCCAGCAAAACGAGTATGCTAAGCTCTCCGACAAATCTGGTTGATGCCAACACCGAACCGGTCAGGTTCACGCTTTCATCAATGAAGTAAATCGCAATTCGAACCAGCCCGGCGCAGGCAATGGGCCCTACAATAATGGCCCAATCAGCCAGTGGGGCCGGAAAGCGGCGCGCAATGGTTGAAACGACGCGAAAAATGGAAATGCTCGCAGTCAGGGTAATCAGGGCGGTGAGTACCAGGGCAACCCATTGCCACCCGGTCTGGCTGCCATAAGAGGTCTTCAAACTGTCCGGCAAGGCATCAACAAAACGGCCAAGAACACTGGTTTGCGGCAATAAATCTCCTGGTTTGCTGGTATAGGATGCAAAGAACCCGGGAGATGATTCTGGCGATCTGTATTCAGCCGTGCTGATGCCTGCATCTTCACTGCGGTATGGAAGATCCTTCAATTTCTCATAAAACTCGTCAATCCGCGCCACCGTGCTGGCACTAAACAAGTAATCACCTAGCCGGTCGCCATCGATGATCTTGACGATCTCAATTTCTGTACCCGGCAAGCGCCATCTGAACTGCGCCTCAGATCCAATTTCAAGACTTTCCGCCAAACTGCTGTCGGGGACATAATCAATCGGTGGAAGGTCCATCCGGTCAAAGATTTCTTTGAGTTTGAGAACCGCTTCAACACCATCATCTTGACGATGGGCAATCGGCACTTGCCGCAGATCCAGCGCGCTTACAGCGCGTCGCAACAATTCGTTGGCATGACTTTCAACTTCTCTGGCGTGCACTAGGGTCATCTTGGGTGGGACCGCAGCAAGCGCCTTATCAGCCGCTGAAATGAGCCGGTAAGCGTCGTTCACAGTCTCCAAAAACCCTTCGAGCGTGGTGCGTGGACTGGATGTGTCGAGGCCTTGAAGAAGGGCTCGCGCTTTTTCCAATGCCGATTGCGAACCGCGCGACGATTGCAAAAATGCTTCATATATTCCGCTCTGCCCAGGCTTGTATGGCAGCGCTTTTACCCGGCGATATGAAATATCCAACTTCTCAACTGTGTTGGAATTGAACACATACTCGCCTTTTCGCGGACCTTCAGTTAAGCGCGAAATCGTCAATCTGGTGCCCGGAATTGTCCAATCTGAATTTTTATTTTCTACGACTTCTTCTGATCCTGGAATATCGCCAGGGTCTGGAATATCAATACGGGCGAGGATTTCCTTGAGCATCAAAATCCGCCGAATTTGCCCGTTCCATGACCGGCCATAAATCGTTGCAGACAAATCCATCGTTTCGCCTGCCGCCCGGGTCAGTAAATAAAGAATTTCCCGACTTCCCCCTTCGCGCCAATGGCGCACAAGCGCATCGGAATTGGTTTGAAAACTGCGGATGGTGGCCCGTGGACTAGACGTGTCTGCATGGTTGAGCGGATTGGATTTCAGGGTGTTATCGCTCTGGGCTTGCGCCTGATTGATCAATGGCGAAGCACAGAGAACCGCTAACAACACAAATGCCATTCGGCGGGCCATTCCGGCAAATTTATTAAAATACATGTGTTCCCCCGGAATCAGAGCAATGCATCCACTGCCCTAGAGACCTCAATTTAATTATTCAAATACAAAGTATGTATTAAGGTTTTACTGTATTAACAATAGAATTACTTAATTTTGTTCTCTAGAATACAAGAAAATACACAGGGAGTATTAATAGCGTGAAATATAAACTTTCATCACTTGCATTCATCGGAATTCTCGCTTTGGCTCCAACCACTTTTGCCCAAGAATTCCAAGGAAACAAGGAGCAGCTTTCCGGACTCTATACCGGAAAGGCTTATTCACCTTACGCCAAACGCAACTTCCCTGAACGGCCGCTATGGGGCGACAGTCATTTGCATACTGCATTGTCCATGGACGCTGGCGGATTTGGCAACCGACTTGGTTTGAAGGATGCGTATCGTTTCGCCCGTGGGGATGAGGTCACGGTATCCTCAGGTCAACCTGCGCGCCTGGCCCGCCCCCTTGACTGGCTTGCTGTCACCGATCACTCCGATGGCATGGGCATGATTGGCGACATTCTGGCTGCCGCCCCCATCATAACCAAATATGAACAGGGAGCACGCTGGTCCAAGGGCTTTCGTGCCGGCGGCCAGGAGGCCGTCGATTCAGCACTTGATCTGATTGGTACCTTCTCGCAAGGCAAAATAGACCCTGAAATGTTTGCCAATTATTCCCCCGGTGCGCGCCGTTACGCCACTGTTTGGGATGACGTCATAAATGCCGCAGAAGAATTTAATGACCCTGGCCGCTTCACCGCCTTTATTGGCTTTGAATGGACCTCCCTGGTGAAAGGTGCAAACATGCACCGCAATGTGATTTTCCGCGACGGTGCAAGCCGGGCGCGCCAGGTGGTGCCTTATACGACACAAGAACCAATAGGCAGCACCGACCCGCTTGACCTGTATAAATATCTTGAAGAGTACGAAGCCAATACCAAGGGTGCCGCCATGACATTTGCCCATAACGGCAATCTGTCAAACGGCATCATGTTCCCTGTGGACGCCCAGTATTCCGGACGGAAACTTGACAAGAGTTACGTGGAACAACGCGCCAAATGGGAGCGCATGTACGAAGTCACCCAAATCAAGGGTGACGGAGAAACCCATCCATTCCTGTCACCAGATGACGAGTTCGCTGATTATGGCACCTGGGACAAGGGCAATCTTGATCTCTCACAAGCCAAAACTGACGATATGCTGGCTGGTGAATATGCCCGTGAAGCACTGAAAAACGGTTTGTTGCTGGAGAAAAAACTAGGCACTAACCCCTACAAATTCGGCATGATCGGTTCTACCGACAGCCATACTTCTTTAGCGACCGCAGAAGAAGATAACTTTTTTGGCAAACATACCGGATATGAGCCCTCACCTGAGCGGTTAACCCACCCATTCATGAAAAATGAGAACGGTGAATTGTTCGCCTGGCAAATGGTTGCCTCTGGTTACACAGCAGTATGGGCAAAAGAAAACACGCGTGCGTCACTGTTTGACGCCATGGATCGCAAAGAAGTTTACGGCACAACGGGCCCACGCATGATTGTGCGGTTCTTTGGTGGCTGGGATTATACGGATGCTGACATCAACAGCCGCCAACCTGCAGTCGTTGGCTATGAAAAAGGTGTGCCCATGGGCGGCGACCTGACTGCTGCTCCAAAAGGCAAGGCACCAAAATTCATGGCGATTGCAGTGCGTGATCCCATTGGGGCAAACCTGGACCGGGTTCAAATCGTCAAAGGCTGGTTAGATACCAAAGGCAAAACCCATGAGAAGGTTTATGACGTTGCCTGGTCAGATGGCCGCAAGCCCGCCGCAGATGGCAAATTGCCACCAGTGGGCAATACGGTTGATGTAAAGGCTGCAAACTGGACCAATACAATTGGGGCAGCAGAACTGGCAGCAGTTTGGAGCGACCCGGAATTCGACCCTGCCCAGAAGGCATTCTACTATGTACGGGTTTTGGAAATTCCAACCCCGCCCTGGTACGTCTATGACGCATTCCGGTTTGGTACAAAGCTTCCCAAAGACGCCCCGACCAGCCAGCAGGAACGCGCTTATACAACACCTATCTGGTACACACCGGGTTAAGTTTGCGCTGCGGCTTGCCTAGCGCTTAAAGGAAATATCATGATTGAAGTAATCCAAGGACAACCAGCCGGCACGCTCGAATTCAAGGTTACCGGAAAGGTGACCGGGGACGACTATGATGACGTTCTTATCCCGGCGTTAGAAAAAGCGCTGGAAGAACATGACCGTGTCCGTCTGTTATGCCAGATCGGCCCTGGTTTCGAGAGCTATGCACTGGATGCAGCGTGGGACGACGCGCGCATGGGATTGAAACATTGGCGCGGGTTTGAACGCGCGGCAATCGTTACCGATGTAACCTGGGTTTCATCCATGGTGCGCGCTTTGGGCTTCGCAATGCCCTGTCCTGTGTCGGCGTTCCCGCTCGATGATCTGGAAAATGCCCGCCACTGGCTTGGCGAGCCTTTAGGCGGCATTAAAATCACCGTAGGGCCAGACAATAGCCTCTCGGTAAAACTCATCGGCAAACTGGAAGCCAGCGCCTATGACGGCGTGAGCGATCAACTCGACAGCTTTATTGCCAAACATGAACGCATCCGGTTGCTGCTTGATCTTCGTGATTTCGACGGCTGGCAAGGTCTCGCCGGATTAGGCGAACATTTTAACCTGGTGCGCGATCATCGACATGCGCCTGAACGGGTTGCGATTGTTGGTGATGCGGAATGGCAGCGCCTTGCAGAACGGGTGTTTTCGCATTTCATCAATGCGGAAATGGAATATTTCGAGGCATCTGCTTACGACGAAGCGGAAGGCTGGATAAGCGCCAGCAGCTGATCATGGGGCAAGGCCGGAACCGTCAATCCATTGGCGCCGGTCATCGCCTCATTGGCAATCATGGCATCTATCACCGCTTCTTCAACAGTTTCGACAACCGCCTGAAACAATGGATCAAGCGCCTCATTGGCAAGGCATTGCATGCTGCGAAGCCTTTCTGGCCCTGCAGCCATTGCATCTTTGTTGGCCGTCGAGAATGCGAGAAAAATATCGCCTGAACCGTTATGGCCGATGGTACCGGTGCGCGCCAGACCAAGAGGAACACGGCGTGCCAGCCGCTTCAACTGATGGGGAAGCAGCGGGGCATCCGTGGCAATAATGGCGATAATTGAACCAGAGCCTTTAGAGCGAAACTCGCCGCCCCTCAATTGACGCCCGACTGGCACGCCGAGAATCGTTAGCTCATCACGGAGCCCGAAATTCGACTGAACAAATGCCCCAAGCGTGAATGTTCCACCCTTTGTTTTGACCTGTCGCGATGCGCTCGCGGACCCGGCTTTGAACTCATAGGTACACATGCCCGTTCCACCGCCAACACTGCCCATTTCGAGTGCGCCTGAACGAGCACTATCCAGCGCCGCCAAGGTGTCCTCAGCGCTGACATGAAATCCGTTTATGTCATTCAGTTCGCCGTCATAGGTTTCTGCTGCCACCGGCAGGCTCCAGTTTTCAACGCCTTCCGCGACACGTTCATTGAGCCAGCGGATCGTTGCGTCCCGTGTGACGCCACATGAATGCGTGTTGGTAATGGTAATCGGCGTGGCCAGTTCGCCAGCCTCTTCTATCCAGGCTACACCGGTCATCTCGCCATTGCCATTCATCGAGAAATAACCGGCAGCACAAGGAATTAGCGCATCGGTTTTGCCACGCGGCAGGATCGCGGTAACACCGGTTCGCACCGGGCCTTGACCAACCACCAGGGGCCCGTCTCCTGAAATCAGCGTCGAATAACCAACTTCAACTCCGCCCACATCCGTGATGGCGTTATGAGGGCCCGGTGTTCCGGGAAACGGCAAACCAAGGCCGCGCCCGCGCATCTTGCCGGTTGGAGTGGATTTCCAGTTCTTTTCACTCATAGGATTTCTCCGAATGCCAATTATTGCATTGGCCGAATTGCCGATTAGGTTTATGGTTGATCCATGTCTTTACTGTTACGCCAAATAGCACGATATGTTGCGCAAAAAGCAGCGTCTGACCCGGAAGCCCGGGAAAAGGCGCTCAAGGTCGCCCAGGGCGTCGTTGAAGAAGCCAAACAGATCACCAAAGAAGATGATTGGGCTTATGCTGCGGGAAAAGCATTCCGTCGGGCGATGAAAAAATAGATGGTCATTGTGGGAAAACCCACGAAATCTCGCTATTTCCACATTCCTCTTCCGGCTTTCTTTGCTGCCGTCTCTTCCAGGGTGTAGCGATTGTTTTCTTGATCTGTTGCCTTTGCCAGGCCGTTGAGAATCAACGCAAGTGAAAGGTCTTTGCGCCCTGAAATACACGTGACGACGGGTTTGTTTTGAGAAAATGCTCCATCAATGTGAAAGCAGCTAATACTCCGCTGCCGTATTAAGTTGGCCAGGAAATTTCGCGCGGCTTTTCCGCATTCCCAGGTGTTATCGCTCTTGTCCGTGCAGGTGTCTTCCAGGCTTGGCGCAACACTGCCAAAAAGGAAAACATCAATGCCACCCCAGCACTTTCCTTCTTTGGATTTGCCGCCGATTTGAACGGTATTGCCATCAATCACACACACATGCCCGCTGATAATCGCATCCGCGCTCGCAGAATTAACGAAAAGAAACGAGGCAAATACAGCGGCAAGAAGAACAAAATACCTTTTCACAACAACATCCCTGAACCTAAAATTCAATCAATCGTAAGCTTGATGTTCTCATCTATGGCACCTTTTGGGAAGTAGGCGTTTTGACAGTGTCACTTTGCGCTAATTTGCCAAAATCAGGTCACTGGCCTTCTCGCCAACCATGATCACCGGACCATTGATGTTTCCTGCCGGCATGGTCGGGAAAATTGAAGCATCAGCCACCCGCAAACCAGAGAGACCATGAACTTTCAGTTCTGAATTTACGACATTCTCCGCCGGGTCGGGTCCCATGCGGCAGGTGCTGGCCGGGTGGAAAACTGTGCCACCATTTTCGCAAGCGTGGCGCATCAGTTCATCGTCGCTTGCCGCTGCCGGTCCGGGATCAACTTCCGCCTCGATAAGCGCGGTCATTAAAGGCGTTAAAGCGAGCCTTCGAAGGAATTTTATCCCTTCAAGGGTTTCAGCACGGTCGTGCTCTGTAGCCAGATAGTTTGGCTGGATTTCAGGGTGCTCTGCCGGGTCGGGTGATTTTAAACGCAAGTACCCACGGCTGGTGGGATGACATTGCGAAATACCAATATTGAATGCGGAAAACGGGTCTGGGTTGGTGAGCGACCGGCTATCGCTGGCCATTTTCTGATAACTCAGCGGCGAGAAGTAGAGCTGCATGTTAGGGCGTTCAAGCTCTGATCTTGTGCGGAAAAACCCACCGGCATGGTTGATGTTGCGCGCCAACGGCCCCCGCCGCGCCACAACATATTGCAAACCGGCAAAAAGCTTGCCCCACCAAGGATGTAGAACATCGTTAAGTGTTGGTTGGGTGGAGCGATACATGTGGTCCACGAAGTAATGATCCTGGAGGTTCCTCCCAACAGCAGCGCTATCGTGAACAACATCAATTCCAAGCCTGGATAACTCAGCCGCCGGGCCAACGCCCGACAATAGGAGGAGTTGCGGGGTATTCACCGCACCGGCGGAAAGAATGACATCCTTTCGCGCCTGAACCTTATGCATTTCGCCGTTCTTGCTATATTCAATTCCAGTGGCGCGACGCCCTTCAAAACTAATGCGTGTTGCATGAGCGCGGGTTTCAATGTGCAGGTTTGCACGTTTGCGGATTGGCCACAGATAAGCGCGTGAGGCCGACATGCGCCTGCCATTCTTTACCGTAATATGGTATGCGCCTGCCCCTTCCTGAGTGGCACCATTAAAGTCTGGATTGCGCGGGATCCCGGCCTGTGTACAGGCCTCGATAAAGGCCTCAGATATCGGGTGGAGCCCGCGTGACGACGTCTCAATGTGGAGCGGGCCATCGCCACCATGATAGGCACTCGCCCCAAATCCATGGCATTCCATGCGCTTGAAGCTGGGCAAAACACCCTCCCAGCCCCAGCCGGGATTACCCGCTGCGCGCCAGTCGTCGTAGTCTTGCTGCTGTCCGCGAATATAGACCATTGCGTTGATGGAACTTGACCCGCCAAGCACCTTGCCGCGCGGCCAATAGCTCTGCCTGTTATCGGTTCCCGGCACAGGTTCACTCATATATCGCCAGTTCACCTGGTCATCAAAATAGGCCTTTCCATAGCCAAGCGGCACTTGCAGCCAGAAACGGCGATCATCTCCACCAGCTTCCAACAACAAAACCTTATCTTTTCCAGATGCGGATAATCTGTTTGCAAGAACGCATCCAGCCGAGCCCGAACCAACAATGATATAATCATACTCAAGCGGCATATGCGTTCATCCTGATTTGAAACCTGCAAGAATGTCAGCCAACGTCTCTACCCCTGACGCGATCTCCGCGGGTTTGATGCCACTGAACCCAAGGACCAATCCCTTAACCTCAGTTGGAGCGATGCAAAAACGGCTTATTGGTGTGACAACAATATTTTTCTCCAGCGCAGCAGAGGCAACATCTTCTT
>CAJQND010000349.1 GCA_905479595.1 uncultured Hyphomicrobiales bacterium | reverse complement strand
TCAGTGCATTCAGGTCTGCGCTCAGAACCTCTTTGTCGAGGATCGCCTCAGGAATATCAAAATCAAGTCGCGCGCCGTCTGCAGAGATTGATCCGCCAGTGACCGGAAAAGGAATAAGAGAGCATAACAAATGCATACAGGTATGCATGCGCATATGGGCGTGGCGAGTTTCCCAATCGAGCGCCACGGTCACTTGCTCGCCTTGTTGTGGCACCCCCTCGCCCGAAGCTGGCACATGCACCACATCCTTGTTTTCATCAAAGACCGCCAGCGCTATCGGCACCTCCACGCCCGCAGAGGTCCTTAAAACGCCCTTATCGCCGGCCTGCCCGCCTGAAAGCGCATAAAACACCGTTCTATCGAGCAGAATACCGCCTCGATCATTGATCGCAACAACATTTGCCTCACACTCCCGGGCGTACGCATCATCGCGGAATAAAAGCTCAGTCATGCGTCTTCAACCTCTTCAAAAACTTCTGGCAATTCAAAGCCGGGCCCGTTCGCCAGCCAGTCTGGACATGGCAATTCCTTTTCCTTGAGGAATGCCGGATTGAACATCTTCGATTGATACCGCGTAGCATAGTCACACAGCACCGTTACAATCGTATGTCCGGGCCCGAGCTCTTTGGCCATTCGGATAGCGCCCGCAACATTGATACCGGAGGATCCACCGAGGCATAAACCTTCCTCACTCAGAAGATTAAACACAATTGGGAGCGCCTCTTCGTCAGGAATTTGCCGGGCAAAATCAACTTCAAGCCCCTCCAGGTTAGCTGTAATGCGCACCTGGCCGATCCCTTCCATAATGGATGAACCTTCCATCCTGATCTCACCTTCGGTGAAATAATTGTACAGCCCTGCCCCCATCGGATCAGTCAGGCCAATCTTTATGTTCGGGTTCCTGGCGCGCAGCCCCTCCGCGACCCCCGCCAGGGTGCCACCAGAGCCAACAGCGCAACAAAACGCATCAATTTTACCATCAGTCTGTGCCCAGATTTCAGGTGCTGTGGTTTCAATATGGGCCTGCCGGTTAGCGGTATTGTCAAACTGGTTAGCCCAAACGGCACCTTGAGGCAGCGCAGCATTGAGGTGTTCGGCCAACCGGCCGGAATAGCGCACGAAATTATTCGGATTGCGATAAGGTTTTGCTGGCACCTCAACCAGTTCCGCGCCCATCAAACGAAGGGTATCTTTCTTTTCCTGGGTCTGGGTTTCTGGAATGACAATCACCGTTTTAAAGCCCATTGCATTGGCAACAAGCGCAATGCCAATACCTGTATTGCCGGCAGTTCCCTCAACAATTACCCCGCCTTGGCGAAGTTTGCCGTTGGCCACCGCATCACGGACAATAAACAATGCAGCGCGATCTTTCACCGATTGACCAGGGTTTAAGAACTCGGCTTTCCCCAAAATCGCGCAGCCGGTTTCTTCTGAGGCCCGCTTCAACTTGATCAATGGAGTATTGCCTATGGTGGCAAGAATGTCGGGTTTAATGGTCATTCAATTCTTTCGCCTAGGTGAAGTCACAAAATGCGACTGGTCTACGCAATATGAATACGTGGGAGAATTCTGCAATAGCCTGCAGCACGCTTTTTGCTGTGTGTGTCAGAATTGCGCACAAATTCCATTCAAGCCTATGCGGCAGGTGTTCTTCCGGGTGGACGACGGCTAACCCATGCTGAACCGAACAAGGCAACCAAAACAATCGCGGCGCCGACATATTGCAAGGGCAATAAGTTCTGGCCAAGGAAAAGTGCGGCAAGGGCAATCGTAACCAATGGTTCCAAATAAAAGAACGGCGCAATAACGGATGCACTCGCATGGTGCAACGACATCATTTGAAAGCCAAAGCCGATAATGTAGCAGATGCAAACCACCGCGATTGATATACTGGCAAACCGGTCTGATAAAAACGGCGCAAAAAACCCGTCCAGAGATACTGGCCCACTAAAAATTATGATAGCAGCCAAAACAACGGGAACTGAAATCATATGTGCCCAAAACGAAGACGTCACTGGCCCAACACCGCCTGCAATCCAGCGGCCCGATAAAAACTGCGTGGCAGCACCCGTTGCGGCAAATCCCGCAAGCACCACACCACGCCAGTCCAACCCACTGGCAACCGGACCAATGACAATTGCCAGTCCAGTAAATGCGAGCCCTGCCAGCGCGATCCGTATCGCAGGCACCTTCCCGCCTTCAAGCAGCGGGGAAAGGAGCAGGATGATGAGTGGAAAGGTGAAGAACAAAATTGTGGCAATTGCCACAGGAATAAATGCCACCGCAGACATGTACCCCAAAGAGACGATAACTGTTCCTAGACCAAGAAAGCATACAGGCTTTCGCAAATGTGGCGGGACATAAAATCCGTGTGGACGGATGGTTGCCATAACCCCGGCAAAAGCCACCATCGCAAGAACCCGACACAAACTCGACGTTAACACCGGAACGCCGTGCTCAAACGCAAACCTTACGCCTGCCGGGTTGATTGCATAACCGGCTGTCGAGATAAATGCCAATCCTATTGCAAGGGCGACATTTGTGCCTGTTTGCCCACTCATCTGCCTTTGCCTTACCCAAAAACCCACGACAAGCGCCCAATGCTTGCGCGTTGTCAATGACCAATGCAGGCACATGATTTGGTTGGCCCGGCATGTGAAATAGTATATTTAAGGTATTTACTTCTTTTAAATGAATTATTACTTGTTTTTACTTGTTACAAACAAAACAAAGGGAGATGATTATGAAAATTCTAGTAATCGCACTCGCATTTGCAGTAATTCCGGCCGTTCTTGCCACGCAAGCAACAGCATTTGGCGACGGAGGAACGCCGATCTGCTCTTATGAGCGTAAAATCGCGATGGCTGCAGGGCGCGCAGGAGATCAAGACATCGCCGATGACCTTTGGCTTGCATACTGGGATTGCCTCAACGGCAAATAGTCAGCGCATGCTCGACAGGTTTGCGATCAGCAGATCGTTCTTGCGGCGAATAGCAGATGCTATTTTGTGTGCCATATCCTGATCAGCTTCTGGGCACATCAGCGCCGCGTCAACAGCGCGGTGCTGACCTTCCAGCAAGGCACGAACAACTGTTTTCTCAATAATGTCGCGAACCCCTTCCGCCTGAGCATCTGAAAGTGGCGAATTAAGTAACTCGTTTATTGCGTCGGTTGCCTTATCGGCGATCTGTCGTAGGTTTTTCATGTGTTTTCTCCCCAGGCAGATAAGTTATTTTGCCTGCCAAGTCGTTTATGGCAAATGCCGAGCTTGCCGTATACCTGAATTGTTCATGAGATGTCTTTGAGTAGATAACCAACGTAATAAGCCGCCCCCGCCGCCAATAGCCCGATAATCAGAGTTTCAAGGGCTGAACGCCACCACGGTGCCAGGGACCAACGGCTTTTAATGGCGCCGATAAGAAAGAAAACAATCGCCGTGAACACCGAAGAAGTCGTGAAAGGGTCGGCAAATGGCAACAGGAACGGCAATAGTGGAACCGCTCCGCAAATAATAAATGCGCTGAACGTGGCAAATGCCGACTTAGAGGGTGAACGCAGCGTAAGGCTCATTCCGTATTCTTCGGTCAACATGGTATCGATCCAGGTCTCTTCATTAGAAACAATGGCGCTGACCGTTTCTTCCAATGCATTCCCCCGCAAGCCCTTGCCGCGCAAAATCTGGCGAATTTCCTCAACCTCCCCATCTGGTACTTGCTGAATGTGCTGGCGTTCGATTTCGCGCAATCGTTCCAGATCGTCGAGTTCAGTTTTGGTGCCACTGTAATTGCTTGCAGCCATCGAAAAACCATCTGCCAGCAAGTTGGCGAGACCAAGAATGAGAATAATACTCATTGAAAGTTGCGCACCAACGACGCCGGCAACAATGGCGAATGTGGTCACTGCGCCATCAATGCCGCCATAAATCCAATCGCGAAGATAGTTTGGCCGCGCGCCTTTGGCCAAGCGAGCGCTGATAGCGTCAGCCGTGTGATCAAGTTCGAGGTCCATGCAATTCTCTTTCATGCCAGGGGCCAAATCCACAGGGTCGGGCGGATGTTGAGCCCAATATTCGATCAGTATGCGCAATAATGCGCATGGTATGAATCAGTATCAATTGGTATTGTAACGGTTCAATGCACCGGTGGAAGGATTCGCGGCATGACTTGGCTTAAAGTTCTTGTTTCTTCACTTGTTTTGTCTCTCGCTTTGGGCGCGCCAAGCGTCATGTCCAGCAAAGAACAAGCAATAGACCCGTCAAAGCAAGAACTTTTTGAAGAAGACGACACCGAGTTTGGCGAGGTTTTTGTGCTCGCAATTGGCGGTAAGCTCTATGACAATTTATGGACAATGACCGCTACCTCTGCGCCCAAAGGTGCAAATCCGGCATTTCCAAAAGACATAAAACAAGAAAACACCCAAACATGGCGCTGCGTCACATGTCACGGCTGGGATTATCTCGGCGCAGGGGGAGAACGAGCTAAACTCGGCACCTCAAACAAATTCACCAGCCTGGAAAAAATGCAGGGTGTTGAACTTGACCAGGTGGCGGAACGTATCCGGACCAGCCATCCAGGATTTCCAGAAGGCACATTTGATGATGCAATTATCGAGGTATTGGCCCTGTTTGTCTCAATCGGCCAATACGACCGGGATGCCTTCCTCACCAAAGATGGAATTGCTATTGGCCAAGTTGAAAGTGGGCGGGCAATCTTTGAAGGGGCCTGCATGAACTGCCACCAATATGATGGCAAGGCGACCTTAATTGGAGAATTAGGCGACCGATCTTCACTCGGTTGGATTTCCAGAAACCGGCCGGAGCAGGCGTTGCATAAGGTAATGAACGGGGTGCCGGGAACCGACATGCTGGCAGTGCGGTTTTTAAGCCAACGCCAGATCGGTGACTTATTGTCCTTCCTTCAAACCCTGGATCCAAACGAGAAATGATCTACTCGGCAACTAAACTGACTTGCCGGTATCAAACTCTTCTTCGAGGGCAGCTTCGAGCTTTACCAAGTCATCCGGCAAAGGCATCCCGGATGCGCGCAACTCGTTCAGCCGCTCGCGGATCATAAAATAAACCTCGTGGCGGTCTTCCGGTTGATCTTCCATTTTCGACAGTAAAAGGGCTATTTGAGCTTCGAATTCATCCAAATTCATTTTATTTTACCTTTCAAAACCGCGTCTTGCTTACAATCAGTATTGCACAATTCTTGCGTTGTTTGTCGCTTGAAATCTGCCGAAATAATGGCAACCGGCATAAATTGCCCCTTTCCCGCCTCTATCACGCCCTGCTGTCGTCATTGACATTGCTATTATGGAATTTCGGCTGGGGACAAGTTCGGGAGAGGGAAATGAGCGGAACCACCAAGTCGATTCAATCGCAGATCACTGATGCGTCAAAAATTGCGCGCGAAGATTTTATAGGTCCACTGGCACCGGAAAGTCCATCGGATGAGATTGACGCCACCATCAATGACGGCACCAAGACCGCTGTCACACTGAGCAAACGAAACGGCGCAGAAAAACCGCCTGTACCATCAAGAATTGCCCAGAAGCCAGTTCGCCAGTCAGCACCAGATATAACAAATCTAATGCTTGCAACCATTTTCACCTCAAGCCTTGCAGGCTTGGCGCTGGCTGGTTTGGAAGTAAGTAAATCTGGGATTTCGCGCGAGAGCGCGGCAACGTTTCTGGCGTCCTGGGGTTTGATCGCAGCGTTTTTGCTTGTGACTGCCTATTTTCTCAGCCGCCAACAGAAAGTTGTGCAATTCGCAGCACGAACGAACTCAAGGCTTTTCTGGACTACACTGGCTTGTTCCTGTCTGACAATATCAGCAACGGCACTGGCATTCGCCAAAATTCCCGCGAGCAATGTTTTGGTTGCTGAAGCGGTAGTTGAAAAATCAGAAATCCTACCGGCTCAATCCAGTGAAACGGTTCTAGAAATTGCATCGTTCAAAGATATTAGCCTCGGGAAGCGAAAATTTTCTGAACATTTCCCAACAGTGCATGCATTTTCCGGTGCCTCACCGTTTCCAAATGCCCAGCCATATGTGGTCCAACCTGACCTTCCACACGTCGCCCCGATCATGGGCCAGGAGGTGCAGAACAAGAAAATTGCCGAAAAAATTATTCCTGCGGCCGCAAAACCTGACCGCACCATTAAAGCCGAAAAGGCGAAAACGTCGACGGCACGTAGCGCGGCGCCAAAGACAAGCAACGTGAAATCGACCGGATTTAGGGATAATAGCGCACTTGACTGCCGAGACATCGCGGCGCTCAGAACAGCCGAATGCCGCAGTGAATTAAAATAGCCAGAAGAACTTCTAGAAGGGTTTCACGCTTTTAGTTCCAGCGATGAGCTCGCGGGCATGCTCTAAGTCTTTGAAGGCCCGGGTAAGCAAGGCGCGCTCATCATCACCTAACCCACCTGCCAATTGAACAATTGGTGCCGCGTCTGGGCTGCCACCGTCGTTGCCCGTAGCTTGCTCGGCAACTTCAACACTCTCAGGCGCGGAGATCGCTGGAACCGCGCCTGTTTGCCCAGCCTCAATAGCAAATCCAGCACCATGTTCGCGCAGCAGTTTTTGAACACCGCGAATGGTATAGCCTTCATCGTAAAGTAAATGGCGGATACCGCGCAAAAGATCGACATCAGTGGGCCGGTAATAGCGCCGCCCGCCTGCCCGCTTCATCGGTTTGATTTGCGTAAATTTCGTTTCCCAGAACCGCAATACATGTTGCGGAACATCCAGATCGCCGCCAACCTCGCTAATGGTCCGGAACGCCTCGGGAGATTTTTCCATTCATCACCACCGCATTAAATTTGCAAGAACATAAAATCCTGCCCGGCAAAACCTCAACTCAATAGTTCGAATCGCCTTGCTCATCGCCATTGACTTGGGCTTTGAGAACATGGCTTGGCCGGAAAACCAGCACCCGGCGCGGGGTAATTGGAACCTCCTCGCCAGTTTTTGGATTTCGTCCAATGCGGCCATTTTTTTGGCGAACCATAAATGTACCAAAGGAGGATAGCTTCACTGAATCACCGCCCTCGAGGCTT
>CAJQND010000348.1 GCA_905479595.1 uncultured Hyphomicrobiales bacterium | reverse complement strand
GCAAAGGCGCCGAAGCAGTGGATCCAATGAAACATCTATCTGGCAGCAATCTCGCCGCCAACTAGGTTACTACCAGCATCTTGTTAAAAGCCCCGCGCTGCAGAAATGCAGGGCGGGGTTAGCTTTTGAGATGAACCCCTTTGCGCCCGGCAAGGTCTTGAACGAACTGCCACGCCACTCGGCCAGAGCGCGCGCCACGGGTCGCGGACCATTCAATGGCGGCGTCACGTAATTCTTCAGCATCTACCTTAATGTCATGATGTGCGATATATCCGTCAATCATGTCGAGGAATTCAACCTGAGAGCAATTGTGGAATCCAAGCCACAGACCAAACCGGTCTGACAGCGAAACCTTTTCCTGAACCGCTTCCGACGGATTGATCGCAGTAGAGCGTTCATTTTCCATCATGTCGCGGGGCAAAAGGTGACGGCGGTTGGATGTTGCATAGAACACCATATTGTCCGGCCGGCCTTCAATGCCCCCTTCAAGTGCTGCTTTCAAGGATTTGTAAGACGTGTCGTCGCCATCGAACGATAGGTCATCACAAAACACAATAAAGTATTTTTCTGAATGATCACGCACCAGCGACATGAGAGCTGGGAGTGATTCAATATCCTCACGGTGAATTTCAACCAGTTTGAGGTGTGCAGAAATGCGTTTTGTTACGTCATGGTGACATGCCTTGACCAAAGAGCTCTTTCCCATGCCACGAGCACCCCACAACAGGGCGTTATTGGCTGGTAGTCCACGGGCAAAGCGCTCAGTATTTTCAAGCAATTGATCGCGCATTCGATCCACTCCTTTGAGCAAATCCATCGCAACGCGGTTAACGTGCGCAATCGGCTGCAAAGCGCCCGTTGCATGCCATACAAATGCAGTTGCCGCGTCTGGATCAGCGACAGCAACTGGTTGCGGTGCCATGCGGTTTAAAGAGTCAGAAATATTTTCTAGTAGAGAGATCAATTCAGGGTCAGTCATAGTGCAGAATAAATCCGTAATTTATGCGGGTTTTCCGGTAACAATGGTGGATAGCGCGCGGGCGCACGTGCAGCAAGTGTTGATTGCGGTTGACGTTATTGCGCAATGCTGTGTATTGCAAACACTCCCACGGCAGCTATATTCCGCTATCAAGCGGCAATAAGAGATTGCCTGCCAATTTATTGCACATTTTAAATGTGACGACGTTCTTAAGAGGGGACACTCAGATGTTCATTACCCCAGCATATGCACAAGCCACAGGCGGCGGTGGCGGCGACATTTTCGGTTTCTTGATTCCATTGGTCGCTATGATTGGTATCTTCTACTTTCTCGTAATGCGGCCTCAGCAGAAGCGTTTTAAGCAGCACGCTGAAATGGTCACCAATGTGCGCCGTGGCGACACCATTGTGACCAATGGCGGGTTGGTTGGTAAAGTTTCTAAAGTGAGCGACGACAAAGAGTTGCTCGTGGAGCTTGCCCAGGGCGTTAAGGTGAAAGTGGTCAAAGATATGATCTCTCAGGTGCGCGTTAAGGGCGAACCTGCCGAAGACGACGCTAAAAAGTAAAAAATCCGCCAGTACGGGTTTGTCCCGTCACGTAACTCCGGACACTACTAAATGCTGCATTTTGCCAGATGGAAGAAGATCACAATCGCTATTGTGTGCGTGCTGGGCTTTTTAATGGCGCTGCCGAACATGGTGTCGGAGAGTGTCCGCGAATCGATCCCGGATTTCCTTCCGACAGAAAAACTACGCCTGGGCCTCGATCTACAGGGTGGCTCATACGTTTTGCTGGAAGCAGAGCAAAAGTCACTCGTCGAAGGCCAGGAAACCAAGCAGGGCAGCAAAGTGGTGCGTAAAAACGGCTTGGTGCAGCAGCTTACCGCCGATGTACGCTCCAAATTGCGCGACAAAAAGATCGGATATCAAAACCTGCGTTTTGACGGACAGGCTGTCTCCGTGCGGGTAAGAAAACCAGAAGATCTGGAAAAGGCTTTGATCGATCTGAAAGCACTGGCTGAGCCAGTAGATCAGGGCATGTTTGCGCAAGGCAATCAGATACAGTCGTTTGAAATCACCAATAACGGCAACCTGATTTCAATGACATTAACTGAAGAATTCATTGAACGGCGCACCGAGCGGGCAATTGAACAGTCCATCGGCGTATTGGAACGGCGTATCAATGCGCTCGGCACCACCGAGCCAATTATTCAACGCCAGGGTCTTAACCGTATCCTGATCCAGGTGCCTGGCCTAGATGATCCAGATCGCTTGCGTACTCTGCTCGGATCTACGGCAAAACTCGATTTTCAACTTTTATGCGAGCAACAGCCTACCGGTGATATCGATAGTTTCCGTCCATCCCCTGGCTGCGATGTGATGGAAGATCGTTCACAACCTGGCATCTACTATGCTGTTCATACATCTACGACCAAGCGGGTGAGTGGTGAGGATCTGACCGATTCCCAGCCTGGTTTTGATAGCCGCAATAATGAACCCATTGTCTCTTTCCGCTTTAACAATCGCGGTGCCAACCGGTTTGCACGGTTGACCCGTGACAATGTTGGGCGACCTTTTGCAATCGTGCTCGACAACAAGGTGATCAGCGCGCCGGTGATCCGTGAGCCCATTCTTGGTGGCTCCGGACAAATCAGTGGTGGTTTCAGTATCGATGAAACAAATAATCTGGCCATCCTGCTGCGTTCTGGCGCTTTGCCTGCAAAACTGGTGATTGTTGAAGAACGCTCGGTTGGTCCAAGCCTTGGGGCGGATTCAGTAAACGCAGGGTTTATTGCCGGTGTTATCGGCCTGGTCGCCGTGATTGTCTTCATCCTGGTGTCTTATGGGCTATTCGGGGTGTTTGCGAACATCGCACTATTGGTGAACATCTGCCTGATTGTCGGGGTGCTCTCGTTCCTTCAGGCGACCCTGACTTTGCCTGGTATTGCCGGTATCGTGTTGACCATGGGTATGGCGGTTGACGCTAACGTGCTGATTTTTGAGCGTATCCGCGAAGAAGTGAGGCAAGGGCGATCGACGCTTAATGCTATCGACACTGGTTATGGCCGTGCATTGACCACTATTCTTGATGCGAACGTCACAACATTGATCGCCGCGGTCATCTTGTTTGGCCTTGGTTCCGGCCCAATCCGCGGTTTCTCGGTGACCCTCATCATCGGTATTCTCACATCGGTTTTCACTGCCTTCACCGTGACGCGCCTGTTGATCGCTCTTTGGGTCCAGCGCACCCGGCCGAAATCAGTACCAATTTAAGGACAGAGAAAATCTCATGAAACTTCTCAGGCTCGTTCCGACTGAAACCAATATAAAGTTTCTGAACTTCGCGAAAATCGCGTTGCCGATCTCTGGTTTGCTGGTGATCTTATCGCTGGTGCTGTTTTTCGTGCTTGGCCTTAATCTCGGCATCGATTTCAAAGGTGGCACCCTTATTCAGGTGCAAACCAAGAACGAGCAGGCCGACATTAAATCGCTCCGCGCTTCATTTGGTAAGCTTGGTCTTGGCGAAGTGCAGATCCAGGAATTTGGCTCTGACAATGAAGTGCTCATCCGCATCGAAGAACAAGCAGGTGGGGAAGAGGCGCAGCAAGCGGTTATTCAGAAAGTACGTGATGCACTTGGCGATACCGTAACCTACCGGCGCACCGAAGTGGTGGGACCGACAGTTTCCGGCGAACTTGCACGCGACGGTGCAATTGCAGTCTTGGCCACGATTTTCGCCATTTTGCTGTATATCTGGTTCCGCTTTGAATGGCAGTTCGCGGTCGGCGCGGTGGCGGCTCTGGTACATGACGTTGCGCTGACAATTGGTATGTTCTGTATTTTGCGGCTTCAGTTCGATCTCTCAATTATCGCTGCGCTTTTGACCATTGTTGGTTATTCGCTCAACGATACGGTGGTGGTCTATGACCGGGTGCGTGAGAATTTGCGTAAATACAAGCGCATGTCGATCAAGGATTTGTTGAACCTCTCGATCAACGACACTCTGTCACGAACAGTCCTCACATCGGTGACCACATTGCTGGCACTGTTCTCGCTGTATATTTTCGGTGGTGAAGTGTTGCGCGGGTTTGTGTTCGCAATGATCTGGGGCGTGTTTATCGGCACCTATTCCTCCATCGCGATCGCCGCACCGCTTTTGCAGATGCTTGGTGTTAAGCGTGACTGGTCAAATGCCGATCCCGGAGCGGCAGTTGAAGCGCCGAAGGGCGCGTGACAACGGATTTCGAGAAAGACCGCTGTTTTCCTGGCCGTGCCCAACTAGATGCATATGGTAATGGCGGGTTTCGGTTTGCCGACATGTCTCATCGTGGTTCGCTGCTGCTCATGCCAAGTGGAATTTATGCCTGGGCACCTGAAAGCTTCGACGCACTAAGCGAAAGTGATTTTGTGCATGTGTTTGCCGAAGCAAGCGACATCGAATTTCTTTTGCTGGGATGCGGCCCAAATCTCCAACTACCCAGTGATGATCTGCGTGCGCATTTTCGCAAAAATGGTATTGGTTTGGAGCCGATGGACACAGGTGCCGCAGCACGCACATACAATGTGTTGCTCGGAGAAAAACGCGCGGTGGCTGCCGCATTGATTGCGGTAGACGAACCTGTGCAAACCAGGTGATTGAACGTGGAAAGCAGCGAATATTGCCAAAACCTGGTACGCACTCACGACCGCGACCGATATCTTGCCAGCCTGTTTGCCCCTGAGACCGTGCGCCCGCATTTGTTTGCGCTATATGCATTCAACAGCGAAGTTGCGCGGGTGCGCGAAAGCGTTAGCGAGCCGGGCCTTGGTGAAATCCGTTTGCAATGGTGGCGTGATACAATCGCTGCAATTTATCAAGGCAACACGCCAGACCACCCGGCAGCGGAATGTCTGGCCGCTGCTATTACACATGGCAGCTTGCCGCAATCAGCTTTTCAGAACCTGATCGATGCTAGGGTCTTTGATCTTTATGACGACCCCATGCCATCACTTCATGATTTGCAAGGGTATCTCGGCGAAACATCGTCTGTGTTGATCCAGCTCGCTGCATCCATTCTGGCGAGACGATCCGCCCAAGGTGCCGCTGAGGCATCTGGCCATGCAGGAATAGCCTATGGACTTACTGGCCTTCTACGCGCGCTTCCTGTGCATCGCGCACGCGGGCAAT
>CAJQND010000347.1 GCA_905479595.1 uncultured Hyphomicrobiales bacterium | reverse complement strand
GAACACAACATTGCCGATCGCCGCGCGATCGCCTGACCCTGCGAAACGGTGGGTGCGGCCCCAATCGCGCAGGGCTTCGGTTGCCGGGCGATGGTAACGTTCCATCTCGCCCAACACTTCAATTGCAGCTGCAATGCGGCCTCCAGGTGTCATGTTCTCTAGCTCTGTCTTTGATAGTTAGGTGATTCTCGCGTGATCATCACGTCATGGGCGTGGCTTTCACGCAAGGACGCATTGGTAATGCGCACAAACTGGGTGTTGGATTTGAAGTCTGTTATGTTCTCGGCCCCGGTATAACCCATGGCAGCCCGCAACCCACCAATTAACTGATGCAGGACACCTGCAAGCGGGCCTTTATAGGGAACCTGGCCTTCAATGCCTTCCGGCACGAGTTTTAATGAATCACTCACTTCGGCCTGGAAATAGCGATCCGCAGACCCTCGCGCCATCGCTCCGACAGACCCCATTCCTCGATAGGATTTATAAGAACGCCCCTGATAAATATATGTATCGCCCGGGCTCTCATCGGTTCCCGCCAACAGCGATCCAATCATGGCGCAATCGGCGCCGGCGGCAACGGCCTTGGCCAAATCACCAGAATATTTGATGCCGCCATCAGCTATTACCGGGATGTCCTGGCGTGCACCTTCTTCAGCGCAATCGATAATTGCAGAAAGTTGCGGCACCCCAACACCAGCAACAATCCGTGTCGTGCAGATTGATCCTGGCCCAATGCCAACTTTCACCGCATCGGCACCAGCATCAATTAATGCCTTGGTCGCTTCTGCGGTTGCAACATTTCCAGCAATAACCTGGCACGCGTTGGAGAGGCGTTTTATCCGGCTTACCTGGCCCAGAACATATTCTGAATGTCCATGTGCCGTATCAACAACAACCAGATCCACACCAGCATCAATCAGGCGTTCAGCGCGCTCAAATCCTTTGTCGCCGGTACCGGTAGCCGCTGCCGCGCGCAATCTGCCTTGCGCATCTTTGCTGGCATTTGGATGCGCCGCAGCTTTTTCCATATCGGTGACGGTAATCAGCCCTATGCAACGGTTATCCTTATCCACCACGATGAGCTTCTCGATGCGATGCTGATGCAAAAGTTTGGTTGCCTCATCACGGTCGACATCCTCGCTGACGGTGATCAGATTATCTTTTGTCATCAATTCAGAAACTGGCTGGGATGGATTGCTAGCAAAGCGGACATCACGGTTAGTGACGATACCCACCAGCTTACCCGGACGCCCCTTGCCGCCGTCTACGACGACCGGAATACCAGAAATCTTGTATTTCGCTTTTAACGCCTGCACGTCAGCAAGCGTTGCGTCAGGTGCAATGGTGATTGGATTAACGACCATGCCAGATTCAAACTTTTTCACCTGACGTACATGTTCGGCCTGAACATCGGGTTCAAGGTTGCGATGGATCACACCCAACCCCCCGGCTTGCGCCATTGCGATGGCCAGTCTGCCTTCAGTCACAGTATCCATTGCAGATGAAATAATTGGAATATTCAACGAAATATCGCGGGTCAGCCGAGTAGAGGTATCCACATCAGCTGGCAAAACTGCAGATGCCGCAGGCTTCATGAGCACATCGTCAAAAGTTAAATATTCAGGAAAATTACTGGATGCCGGATGCTTGGCCATATGGTCAACCTTCTCGCCGCGAAGCGGCATTAATCGTTCTACTGCAGGGTCTTTTTGCCCTGCCAAATGCACTGCGACTCATAGAAAAACTGCGGTGCAGGGTTGACGAGGGTCTTTACCACCGTGTTAACAGGCGCGTAAAGCGCAGAATCTCGGATATTCGAATTAACGGTGGACGCGCTATGGTCCGTTTCCCTTGAATCCGGTCGCCAGCAGGTAAAGTTCCGCAGAATCCGACCTGCTCGATTTGGGCTTCACATGTTTTATCGATTTAAAATTACGTTTCACTTCCGCCAGCAATTCATGCTCGGTTCCACCGCGCAAAACCTTGGCAAGAAATGCCCCGCCTGGGTTTAAAATCTCGCAGGCAAAATCAAGTGCTGCCTCACACAAAGCCATAATCTTCATATGATCTGTCTGGCGGTGGCCGGATGCATGTGCCGCCATATCCGACATGACAAAATCCGCTGGCCCGCCAAGCGCCGCCTTCAGCCGGTCTGGAGCATCGTCATCGTAGAAATCCGCATGTAGAAAAGTAACGCCGGGGATCGGTTCAATATCATGAATATCGATAGCAACAACCGCGCCTTGCCCTTTGTCTGCGCCTACCCGTTCAGCCGAAATTTGTGACCAGCCACCAGGTGCTGCACCTAAATCAACCACCCGCATGCCGGGCTTAAGCAGTTTGTGTTGGTCATCGATCTCCATCAGTTTAAAGGCGGAACGCGAGCGTAAACCAAGTCGCTTTGCCTCATGCACATAAGGATCGTTTAACTGGCGTTGCAACCAGCGCGTCGAAGACAACTTGCGACCTCTGGCGGTCTTTACTTTGACTTTCAGGTTG
This sequence comes from uncultured Hyphomicrobiales bacterium, assembly GCA_905479595.1. Classification (GTDB taxonomy): domain Bacteria; phylum Pseudomonadota; class Alphaproteobacteria; order Rhizobiales; family CAJQND01; genus CAJQND01. Next base: position 10,762 of record CAJQND010000347.1, on the reverse strand, counting down.
CGCTGGGTGCCAACACCGCCGCCTCTTTTCCCATCATTCGCCATTGTGCTTCAATTGCCCCCATTTTGGCCGCGCGGACGTCCACGTGGATTTCCATAGGTACCATCTTCTTGCATCAACATTGTCAAAATGCCCTCGCGCAAACCTCGGTCTGCAACCCTGATGCGTGGCGCTGGCCATAGATCTTTAATTGCATCGAAAATCGCACAGCCTGCCAATACCAGATCTGCACGCTCGCGGCCAATGCATGGACTTGAAGCGCGTTCTTCATAAGACATTCCAACCAGGCTTTGGGTGACCGCTGTCACCTCATCAATGTTCATCCAGCAGCCATCAACCTTCGAGCGGTCATAACGCCGGAGGCCGAGGTGCACGCCAGCAATGGTAGTCACAGTGCCCGAAGTTCCCAATAAATGGTCTGGAACTACGCCAGCACCAACGCGGTTCGCCACCCTGGTCGCAAAATCTTCAAGCAATGGCAGGGCGTGGTTTTTCATCGCCAGGTAACTTTCTGGTGTCACTTCAATGCCGCCAAATCCTTCGGCAACCGTTACCACGCCTGCAGGTAAAGAAACCCACTCCACTAACTCGTGCTCACCTTTGGAAACTTTGACCCACATAAGCTCAGTCGATCCGCCACCAATATCGAACACCAGCGCATGATCACATTCCGGTTCAATCAGAGCGGCAGAACCTGAAAAAGCCAGGCGCGCTTCTGTCTCGGGGTCGATAATTTCAAGCTCAAGCCCCGTTTCGCGCGCCACCCTGTCAATAAACTCCGCACCGTTGCCGGTAATCCTGCACGCTTCGGTCGCAATCAACCGGGAGCGTTTAACATCACGCCACTTCAGCTTTGAAGCGCATACCTGCAATGCCGATATGCAACGGTCCATGGCCTCTTGCGAGAGCATTCCGGTTTTACTCACGCCTTCCCCGAGCCGGACAATCCGCGAAAACGCATCAATTACTCGAAAACCCGAACGGGTGGGGCGCGCTACAAGAAGCCGGCAATTATTGGTGCCAAGATCCAGCGCGCCGTAAGTGGGACCAGAAGAATTGCCCCGTCGATTTCCGCGCCGCCCGCGTCGCCGCCGGCGGCGGTTTTGGTTTTGCCCGTTTTGTTCGTTCGAATCCGGTTCTTTTGAAATTGCACTCGGCGCGCACTGCTGAGCTGATGCGACGCAACATGGGCTGCAATGATGCGCGTGGTCGCTCCCCTTGGAAGGGGGCGATTCCATATTCGGATTGGCGTCACTGACGCGCCTGCCACCATCACGCTTTAACGCGTGCTGATTTCCTGCAGACGTGCCCGCGCCCGAACCTGCTTTGGTCGCGTCCACTTTAACCCATCCGGCGCTTACTGGCCCGCGCCTTTCAACGATGAAAGGGGGCCAGCGCACATGCGCCTCAATCTTACCGTTGGGAGCAGTGTAGCACTTTGTGCGTAGCCGTAAAGAACCCTGTGTCACTCAACACAACAGACAGCCTGCAATCTCAATCAAGACTTACTCAAGTAATTAACTTGGAATTGACAGTTTAAACTTATTTTAAAATCAACAAACGGGGCAAAAATGCTTAAAATTGGCGGAAATACAAGAAACGCAAACAAAAGAGACGGCGTTATGGCGGAATATACCGAGCATCTTGGTGCCGGAATCATGCGCCAACGCTGGGATGTTGCGTTACAAGCTGCAAAAGTCGAGGCGGAAGCTGCTTCACAGGCAAAATCTGAATTCATTGCAAATATGAGCCATGAATTACGGACTCCTTTGAATGCGATTATCGGATTTTCTGACATCATGGCGCGCATGGACCAACCGCGCCTAGGCGATGTGCACAAATACTCAAACTACATCCAGGAAGCGGCAGACCATCTGCTTTCGTTAATCAATCAAATTCTTGAATTGTCGAAAATTCAAGCAGGCAAACTGGCCATGAACTACGAAGTTTTCGACTTCGATGCTCTGGTCAACGCCACTGTCAACATTGTTGCCCAAAGGGCCAAGGAGGGCGAGATCGCCCTCGCCTATAACGGCCCCGGCGAGATTTCCCAGTTTTACGGCGATCCGTTACGCATCAAACAGGTGCTGATTAACCTGTTGACCAACGCCATCAAATTTACTCCGCCTGGCGGCACCGTGACCTTGACCGCACCGGCTCTTGTTCAAAACTACGTAGAAATCATGATCACTGACACCGGCCGCGGCATGACCGATGAACAGTTGCGCACCGCAATGCAGCCGTTTGGCCAAGTGAGCGGAAGCGATGCTGCGAAAGCCGAAGGCACTGGCCTCGGCATCCCGATTTCCAAAAGCATCATCGAACTGCACGGCGGGGTTTTTGACATTGTGAGTGCACCTCAGCGTGGCACCACTGTCATTTTCCACTTGCCGGTCACCGCGCCGCCAAGCCCAGACGAAGTACCTGAAGATTAAATGAGTAGCTAAACAGCGAAAGAATGAGACAATGGAACCTTCCGATCAAACGCAAACTACGTCAACTGAGCCAGCAAATGATATTGCTGTGGGCCGAATTATCTCGGTCACAGGCGCCCAAGCCGTGGTTTTGCTTGACGAGGACAACCGTTCGCTGGCCCGCGAAGACCGGCCCGAAATGGGAACTTTGCTGAAGGTCGAGACCCCCGATTCAATCGTCCTTGGATTGATTTGCGCTCTGGCTGTTCCCATGCCTTCAAAAGACCCAGATGGCGGCGAGCTATGCATTGGCGAAGTTGAATTCATCGGAGAGTTGTTAAAAGACGACACCGGCATTGCCCAGGCGTTCAAGCGCGGCGTGAGTAATTACCCTGGCCTCGGTGATATCGTGTTCAGGGCGAGTAAAGGTGAGCTTGAAAAAGCCTATTCATGCGAGAAAAGCGCAGCAATCCGGGTTGGGTACATTCAACAGGATTCCGCCATTCCTGCAATGGTAAAAGTTGACGAGCTCCTAGGCAAACACTTCGCGGTTCTTGGCACAACAGGAACCGGAAAATCATGTTCTGTCGCGCTCATCATGCGCCGGATTATCGAAGCTAACCCGATGGCGCATATTCTCATGTTGGATGTGCACCGGGAATATGCATCTGCTTTTGTTGATGTGGCCGAGATCGTTACGCCGGAAAACCTCAATTTGCCCTTCTGGCTCCTGAATTTTGATGAAATCGTCGAAATCGTATGTGGCGACCAACCAACTCGCGAAGTCGATATGGAAATCCTTCGCGATCTAATACCCACTGCAAAGCAGCGCTACGCTTCAAATCACCGCCGGGAACAGCAAACCCGTCTGCAGCGTCAACCTGGTGACATGGTCAATATTGGTGTCGATACACCAGTTCCCTACCGGGTTTCCGATCTGACGGGACTGCTTGATGAGTACATTGGCAAACTCGAGATGCGGAACGATCTTGCCCCGTTCAAAAGAATTAAGGCGCGAGTGGAAACCTTGTCGCGCGACCCGCGTTTTTCCTTCATGTTCGGCTCGCTGACCATTCAGGATACAATGGCAGAAATTATCGGTCGTTTGTTCCGCATTCCGGTGAACAATAAACCAATCAGCATTCTCGAACTTGGTGGACTGCCATCTGAAGTGATCAATGTTGTGGTTTCTGTCATCGCGCGCATGGCATTTGATTTTGGGGTCTGGTCGGAAGGCCGGGTACCACTCACCCTTGTCTGTGAAGAGGCTCACCGATATGTGCCAAATGACAAGTCTGGCGGATTTGAACCAACTAAGCGCGCCATTTCAAGGATCGCCAAAGAGGGCCGCAAATATGGCGTCTCTATTGCAATAATTTCCCAACGCCCTGCGGAGCTGGACCCAACAATTCTTTCGCAGTGCTCAACATTGTTCTCGCTGCGTTTGACCAATGAACATGACCAGGAAATCCTGCGCGCCGGCATCTCGGATGCAGCCGCGTCGCTCTTGGAATTCGTTCCCAATATGGGCACTGGGGAGGCCGTTGCGACCGGAGAAGCCGTCGCACTGCCAACCCGGATTAAATTTGACAACTTACCCGACGAACACTTGCCTCGTTCCATGTCGGCGGCGTTTTCCCGGCAATGGCGGGTGGATATCGAGGACGAAAGTCTTTTGCAGAATGTCGTTAAGAGCTGGCGTTCGCAAACCAGGCTTGGATACGAGACTGCTAGTACCCTCGCGGCTACTTCGGAGGCTCCAGAAGCGCCAGTGCCTGCCTCCCAAATGCCACCCAATCCCCAAGATACACTTGTTCAGGCCGCTGCACAGGTTAACCTCACCGCGCCACCTGCACCACCTGCTTCAGCCGCCCCGCCTCCTGCAAAACCATCCAGCAATGGTTTGATAAACCGGGAAGCGCTCATGCGCAGACTTGGAAAAAACTGAGCAAAACGCCATGTAACTGTGAAAAACATTTTCCACACAGAAAAAAAAGTTTCCCACCAGTAGCATTTTAGAATAGGATTTCTAAAATTAGCTCACGATCAGGAGGGTCTCGAGATGTGTGGAATCGCAGGCATTATGTATAAACGCAATACCATGGATGCTGGCGTGGGCAACGCGCTCATTGCTATGCTCGATGGATGCCAGCACCGGGGACCGGATTCCACCGGATTTGCGCTTTATCATGAACCGCAACCCGGTCTGTTGCGACTTCGCTTTTTTGTTGGCGATGAAGAGCGCACCGAGGACCGCATCACCAGGATCAAAGCGAAATTGGCCGAGTTTCAGGCCGAAATTGTCGACGAATCACGCGATGGCACTACATATCGGGTGCAGGTCAAGTTTTCTGGCGACCTGAAGGCCTTCTCCTATGCAATGGAACATGTCGCGAAAGTGGTGTCTATCGGCGAGAGCCTGGACATCATTAAAGATATCGGCGGCGCGCACGATGTTGACGCAACCTACAAAGTAGACAGTTTTGAAGGGTCTCACGGCATTGGCCATGTGCGCCTGGCAACGGAATCAGATGTAGCGCCAGAAGCGTCTCACCCCTTTTGGGCAACAGGATTTGCAGATATCGCCATTGTCCATAACGGCCAGATCACCAATTACTGGAAGATGCGCCGGCGGCTCGAAAAGCATGGCTTTGAATTTAACACCGATAATGACAGCGAACTGATCGCGGTTTATCTGGCTGAAAAGCTCTCAAACGGCATTTCCTTGCGTGATGCTCTTGAAGACTCGATCGAAGACATGGATGGCACTTTCTCCTTCCTGGTCTCGACCAAAGACGAAATCGGTTACGCCAAGGACAACCTCGCCGCCAAACCGATGGTCAAATATGAAGATGACGACATCATTGCGATCGCATCTGAAGAAGTTTCACTGAACCGGCTGTTTCCAGGCAAGCCCTTGAACACCGTCGAACCACCGCCCGGGACTTTCAACACATGGCAAAAATCGATCTAGCACGTCTTTCCGTTACTGAAGCGAACAAACTCATCCGCAAATATGGTGCGGAGGGTGAAAACGTTGATGTTCTGAACCCTGATGCCAAACATCATATTGGCGTTGGCCTGGTGCACCCTATTAATGTGCGTGTGCATGGCTCGGCGGGTTATTTCTGCGCCGGGCTTTCCGATGGCGCGCGGTTCGAAGTAGAAAACAACGTCGGCTGGGGCCTGGCGGATAATATGCTGACAGGCTCTATTGTTGTGCGCGGTAATGCCGGGGCCATTGCTGCGGTCGCCATTCGCGGCGCGGAAGTAATCGTTCATGGCAATATTGGTTCGCGTGCCGGACAGGTCATGAAAGAAGGCACGCTCCTTTGCGCCGGCAATGCCAATTTCATGGCAGGCTACATGATGTATGGCGGGCGGATCGTTATTCTCGGGCAGTCAGGCGAAAAAGTCGGCCAGGACATGACCGGTGGTACGCTCTATGTGGCGGGGAAGGTCAATTCTCTCGGCACAGATGCAAAACAAATCGATCTTGAATCCGACGAAGATGACGAAATTCGTGAAATGCTGGAACGCTATCAAATCCCGTTCAACGGCAGCTTCCAGAAAATCGTGAACGCTGGTGAAAAGCTCCATTATTCGCGTAACGAACCGCGCAGCAGAAGCCAGTCATTTTTTATGGCGTCCGGTACATCGGATTATTGGAACGCCAAGGTCCAGACCGACATCGACATCAAGGCGCAGATTGGCCGCTATCGCATCCGTGGTTATGGGGCAACCCGTGCCCTGCCCCATCTTGCCGACCTGGCATTCCGGAAGGATTTAAGCCAGATTCCGGCGGATGGTGAGGTCACAAAAAAGATTGACCTCAAAACCGAAATTGGTGCGCGCAATGGCGCAGAGCCGATCAAGCTCAGCATGCCGGTTATGATTGCGCCGATGAGCTATGGCGCACTTTCGAAATCCGCCAAACTCGCCCTTGCCCGTGCCTCGGCGCTATCTGGTATTTCCGAAAATACCGGCGAAGGCGGCATGATGGACGAGCAGCGAGAAGCCGCTGACCAACTTATTTATCAGTGCCTGTCCGGGCGTTTGGGTTGGAATATCCACGACATGCAGCGCGCCAATGGCCTGGAGATTTATATCTCGCAGGGTGCAAAACCCGGTCTTGGCGGCCAGCTCATGGCCAAAAAGGTAACCGAAGAAATTGCCCGCATTCGCGGCATCCCCGCGGGCATTGATCTTCGTTCACCTTCCCGCCACCCCGACGTACTCGGTGCCGACGATCTGGTCATCAAGGTCGAAGAATTCCGTGAAGCCACTGGCCACCGCATCCCGGTATCCGTCAAGCTTGGTGCAGGACGGGTGCGCGACGATATCAAGATCGCCTTTAAAGACGGATTTGATTTCGTTGAACTCGACGGCTTGCAAGGATCTACCGGTGCGGCAGGCAATGAAGTACTCGAATATGTTGGTATTCCTACCTTGTCCGCCATTCAGGAAGCCATGGACGCTCTTGGCGAGGTTGGCGGCGTAGAAGAAATGCCGGTTGTACTTATGGGCGGCATCAAAGATGGACTGGATGCCGCAAAGGCAATTGCGCTTGGTGCGCATGCTGTGGCATTCGGCACCGCAGCGATTATTGCAGGTGGGTGCATTGCATGCCTGCAATGCCATGTGGGCCAATGCGTTGTGGGTATAGCAACGCAAGACCCCGAGCATGAGAAACGCTACCAAACCAATGTGGAGGCGGAAAACATCCACCGCTTCCTGGAAGGTGTGCGTTGGCAATTGGCAACCATCGCAGTCGCACATGGCTATGACGACATTCATCAACTCGACCGTAACGATCTGGTGGCGCTAACGCCGGAGGCTGCTGCCATTACTGGCCTGCCTTACGAACCCGGCTACCGCGACACCAAACCCCAGGCCACCCGGAAAGCTTCTTAAATGACTACAGTTTATTCAATTGACCGGGTGGCAATGCCCCCTGCTCCAAAACAGTTTGCCGACGATACCGCCGAGCTGCATTTTGTTCCCGCTCCATGCCAGGTCGCCTGCCCGATTGGCACGGACGCACCTTCTTACATCGCGCACATCTGGGACGGTGAGATCGAGAAGGCATTTGAAGCGATCACCGCGACCAATCCGTTTAGTTCAATTTGCGGGCGGGTGTGTGATGCGCCGTGCGAACCGGCGTGTCGGCGTGTTGATTCAGATGGCGCCATCGCCATTCGCAACCTCAAACGCTATGTCATGGACAAGCTTGGCACCAGCCATCAACTACCGGTCAAAGAAGTTACCCGCAGCGAGACCATCGCTATTGTAGGTGGCGGCCCGGCTGGATTAACCGCTGCACACGATTTGGCCGAGGCGGGGTTTGCAGTTCACGTGTATGAGCAATCCGACCGCCTTGGCGGTATGATGGCATGGGGCATTCCCGCATTCCGCTTGCCACAAAATGTCATCCAGGAAGACATCGACCGAATGCTTGACCATTGCCCCGGAATTAGCGTGCATACCAATACCGGCCTTGGTAGCGGCATCAGCCTCGATGAACTGAAAAAGCGCCATGACGTAGTGCTGATAACAATTGGCGCGTGGATTGGCAAAACGATGCCGCTGAAAGGCAGCAATGGTTCCGACGCAATCGATGGCGTCGGCTTCCTGCGTGAAGTGAATGGCGGCGCACGGCCTGAAATGCCTGAAACAGTGGTCGTCGTTGGCGGTGGCGATGTGGCCATGGATGCCTGCCGTGCCGCCTTACGCCTTCCCGGCTGCAAAAAGGTGAAAGTGCTTTACCGGCGTGGACCTGATGAAATGCCAGCACGCCTTGATGAGCTGGAAGGCGCGATCAAGGAAGGCATTGAAATTGTCTACAACACGCAGCCGGTTGCAATTTCGCCCGCTGGAGATGGCTACAACCTTACCTGCATTCAAACCGAGCTTGGCGCGCCTGACGAAGATGGCCGCCGCCGCCCGGTCGACGTCGCCGGAAGTGAACATGATATTCCGTGTGGCAAAGTTATTCTTGCGGTCGGGCAAAAAGCAGAGTGCTCCGAACTAGATGGTCATAAACTGATGGAATGGGACCGGGTGCATACCGAATGGGAAAGCATGCGCACCGAAGACCCGCAAGTTTTTGCCGCGGGCGATGGCGCATTTGGCGGGTCAACAATTGTGATGGCCATGCAGCACGGCCACCGCGCCGCTTATTACATCAACGCGCATCTGGACGCCGTTGATGCCCCAATGCCATACCGAACTCCCTTTCGTACGCGCGCGGTTAAAATTGCCGACGATGCACAATGGGAAGTCTTCAACCGGCATGAGCAAGATTTCCATGGTGTTGGTGCAGAACCCGTGAAGTTCCCGGAAATCGAAACCACCTATACCGACGAAGAAGCGCGCAAAGAAGCAGCACGCTGCTATCGTTGTGACGCAGAAACCGGTTCAACGGATTACTCAGTGCGTAACCGCGAAGACATATTCGTCATGGCCCGCACCAACAAAAATGATGTCAAAACTCAACAGGCGATTTTCCGGCACAGACTTGAAAACCGCGATAACCCGTTCGGCGAAAACCGCCCGGCGGACCTGCAAGATCTGGTTTTTCTGCCCGCCAACCTTTCTCGCCTGGTGATCGACCCTTATCGCGATGCCTGTTCCGTCAACACCACTTTCTGCTCAAGTATCGAACTTGAGGGGCCATTTATGGTCACCGGGTTTGATGCAGCCCCCGAGCAAGTCACAATGGCCCTTGATGAGGGTCTTCGCCAACAAGGTGCAGCCTATCTCGGCGCGCGCCAGCCTGCTGATGGTGTGAGCTGGGTTCAGTTCATTGAAAACACTACGGAAAGCGCCTCTAACCGCGCTGACGCAATTGTATATGCGGTTGGCAAAGAAGACTTCGCCAAGCTGGATTTGCCCGAAGATGACCGTCCAAAAGGCCTCGCCGTCACCGCCGACACTGTAAGCGAAGCGGTACCATTCGCTCTCGAAAATGGATTTCATTTTCTCCTAACCCTTGCCAATGGTCGGATGGGAAGTGCTGAAAGCGAACTTTCCGGCGCGCCTGATCTCACTGTGTTGCGCGATGTCATGCGCACCATGCGGGCGATGAACCGCGAAGAAGACCTCGACATCATCTATTTCGGTGGCCTGCGTACGGGCACTGATGCTGCAAAACTGATCGGCCTCGGCGCGAACGTTATGGTGCTTGGCACAGCCATGGGCCTGGCGCTTGGTGGCCAGATTGATGGTGCAACTCTCAGCTACGATGCCAGCCTCAGTGGCGAAGAACGCATCGACCGCACCAAGTCCCTGTTGCGAGGCTTAACCACAGAGGCTTCCATTATGGCGCGCTGTACTGGTAAGACCAACATTCACAACATTGAACCAGAGGATTTGCGCTCCATTACCTTAATGACTGCGGAGGCAAGCGGAATTCCGCTGGCAGGTGCCGTCAAAAAGTAATCTTGCGCGACGAGCACCAGAATTGACCGTTCCAGCTCAAACAAACTTGTTTATCGTCGGTGCGCCCAAAAGCGGCACGACCGCGCTTTGGCATTGGTTGTCGGGTCATTCACAAGTGTTTGTGTCTCCCAAAAAAGAACCACACCATTTTGGTGATGAATATCAACTGACGCCTTCGCGAGCAAAGTACGAGGCTTGCTTCCAAAACGCTCCACCGGGCACCAAGTGGCTCTGCGAAGCATCCGTCTGGTACATGTATTCACCCACCGCGATCAGCAATGTTCTCAAGTACAATCCAGATTCACGCTTCATCGCCATGGTTCGCAATCCTCTTGGAATGGTTCCGTCAATGCATCGCCAGCAAGTGTTTAACGGAAACGAATTGATCACTGATCTCGATGCAGCACTTGCCGCCAATGATGAGCGGCGTGCAGGAAATCCGGTTGGCGTTTTCCGGGGATACCCGCCAGACCATCTCGCCTATCTCCATTCCTGTGCACTGGGGTGGCAGGTTGAGCGGATGAAGTCTGTGGTACCCCAAGATCAATTGCACATTGTTCTGTATGACGACTTTGCGAACGATCCAGAACTTGCCTATCGCCAGGTGATTGAATTCCTCGACCTTGCGCCCGAACCACCGGAAAGCTTCAGACGAATAAACGTTGCAAAAATCAGAAAGTACCCGGCACTGGATCGGTTTGCGCGCAGCGTGATCGAATTCAGAAAACGCAACAACATCAAACTACGTCTTGGCATAACGTCGTTGATGAGAAAGTGGAACAAGACGGAGCTCCCCATCCCCCCGCTCACCGACGAGCAGCGCCAGAAACTCGCCAGCGCTTTCCAATCTGACGTTGCCTTGCTGGAAAAATCACTTGGCAGATCGCTCAGCCATTGGCTGGAAGCAG
>CAJQND010000346.1 GCA_905479595.1 uncultured Hyphomicrobiales bacterium | reverse complement strand
GCGGAACCGGTATTTACGGAAGTCATCCATTGACGTGATTGGCTCTTTGAACCACCCCAGAGCTTCCGGGCCAACAGGCTGCAACATGAAGCCTTTTACGTTTACGCCCATTTCTTTCCAAAGCTGGTCATACAGTTCACGGCCGCCGCCATACTGGAACCAAGAGAGAAATGCGATGTTGTCGATACCAACACCTGCACCAGCGACTGGGGAACCAAACAACATGGCTGCAGGGTGTTTGCCGGACCAGTAATGGGTCCACGCAAAGCCACCTTCAACAAGCCCTTTGTCGACGGCATCAAGTGTTTCTTTAACCCCTACAACTGCGCCTGCGGGCAGTACTTCGATAACGACTTCACCATTGGTCAAATCGCTCACGTCTTGTGCAAAATCTTTCAGCATAACAACTTCGTCAGCTTTCGCTGAAATCACGGACTGCACGCGGATTTTAGTTACCGCTTCGGCTTCCGTTGGCATGAAGTTCGCCGCAACAGCAAATGCTGTGGCGGTGAAACCCAGTGCTACTTTCCTGAAAATGGACATTCCTGCCCTCCCTTTTTTATATTCCTCCATTTTTATCAACGTATAACTTTGCCAGCGAAGGGATAATGGCAAAGCGTGTTCCACATTCGTGGATCACAAACCAGATGGCTGGCGCGGTGCGAGTTTGCGCTGTTCATCTGAAATCAGTTTCGCATTCGAGGTGGCCATCACATGGCGTCCTCCAGGATCATGTCAGATGCCTTTTCACCAATCATGATCGCCGGGGCGTTGGTGTTGCCAGATGTTATTGTTGGCATGATCGAGGCATCTGCGACGCGTAAATTTTCCAATCCATGAACCCTTAGGCGGTGATCAACCACGGCAGCGGAATCAGTGCCCATTTTGCAGGTTCCTGTCGGATGATAGATTGTCGTTGAATTGTCCCGGGCCCAGTTCAACACAGCGTCATAGTTGTCATTCGCGACGTTTTCACCTGGAGTATGTTCGGCGGTGATCAGAGACGCAAGTGGTTCTTGGGCAGCGATCCTGCGTGCAATCCGGATGCCTTCCACCAGGGTGTCACAATCGGTTTTGGTTGCGAGATAGTTTGGGTGAATAGCAGGGTGATCTGCCATACTTGCTGAATTGAGCTCCAGATGACCGCAACTTTCTGGCCGCAATTGCAAAACGGAAGTTGTGAAGGCCGAGAACCGGTGTGGACCATCGGCAGGATTGTCTGCGCTAAATGGTTGAATGTGAAACTGGATATCGGGGGTTTCAAGTTCCTTGCGTGTTTTAAGAAACCCGGCACCGAGGCTTGCCGCCATCGTCATTGGCCCGGTACGTGACAGCGCATATTGCACAGCCATCATTGCCTGCTTGAGAGGGTTTCGGACCTCTGTATTGACCGTTGAAACATTGCATTTGTAAACCGGGCGGGCCTGCAGATGGTCCTGAAGATTTTCGCCCACCCCTTTGAGGGCGTGGTGAACCTCAATGCCATGGGGTTTAAGCTTGTCGGGTGCGCCGATACCAGAAATCAACAATAGCTGTGGAGAGCCGATAGCGCCCGCTGAAAGGATGGTTTCCTTGCGCGCTGTAATGTCTTGGAGCTGGCCGTCCACCCTGGCTTGTATTCCAGTTACCTTTTTGCCTTTAAACAAAAGCCGTTCGACCGGCGCATTCGTAAATATTTTCAGATTGGTCCGGGACCTGGCTGGTTTCAGATATGCAACCGCACTGCTGCATCTCTTGCCATCCTTTGCGGTCAGCTGAAAATATCCAACGCCTTCCTGATCTATGCCGTTGTAGTCGGGATTCTTCTTGAACCCTGCTGCTTCAGCGGACGTGAACCAGGCATCCACAACGTCTCTTGTAAGGCGGTTTTTGGAAACAGCGAGTGGCCCGTCATCGCCACGGTTTTCACCTGGTCCATTTTCCCAGTTTTCGGAGCGTTTGAAAAATGGCAGAACATCCGACCACGACCAGCCAATATTTCCCAATTGCCGCCAGTGGTCGAAATCCTGAGGTTGACCGCGCACATATAAAAGCCCGTTGATGGAACTGGAACCGCCAAGGACCTTGCCGCGTGGCCAGGAGATGGATCTGCCATTGAGGCCGGGGTCGGGTTGGGTTTTGTAGCACCAGTCTGTCTTGGGATTTCCCATGGTCTTGAAGTAGCCAACGGGGATGTGAATCCAGGGCGAGCTATCTTTGCCGCCGGCTTCGAACAGGGCAACTTTGTTGCTGGGATTTTCTGACAAGCGATTGGCGAGCGCACAGCCAGCTGACCCGGCTCCAACCACTATAAAGTCAAATTCCACCCTTTTCCCCCTGAAAAGTATCGATTATTGAGACTTTTTTTCTCGTAATTAGTATCAAAACATGATCAACTGCCAGATACAAGTGATTTTTGCGCGGATTTCTGCGGGCTGGGGAAAGCCAATAACCCATATTTGGAATGAAAAACGTGCGCGCCGAACTAATTTGAGAGCAGGAATTTGATTGAAATGAACGATGCCAACCGGATACCGACCAACTTGCGAACTTTGCGTATTCTGGAGATACTTGGGAACGCGGAACACGCAATGTCGCCGACTCAAATCAACCAACATCTGGGATTGCCCAAGCAAACCGTTCACCGGTTATGCAAAACACTGGTTGAAGAAGGGTACCTGATGAAGGAGACCAATGGCAGGAGATTACAGCCTGCTTTGCGGCTCCGCTCGCTGGCGTCAGGTGTTTTGTTTGCATCGCAGTTTAATCTCACGCGCCATCAAGTGCTGAGAGATGTTGCAGCACAGGTCAATGAAACGGTGAACTTCGTTGTGCCGGTGGAAAAAGGCATGACCTATCTTGATCGTGTGGAAACAGACTGGCCATTTCGAATTCAACTGCCAATTGGCTCTCATGTGCCATTTCACTGCACTGCAAGCGGAAAAACCTATCTGGCAAGCTTGGGGACCAAGGCGCGCAAAGCCATGGTTGAAAGCCTTAATCTGGAAAAGCTCACGGAAAACACCCATGACAATGCGCAATCTCTGTTGCGCGAGCTTGATGATATTGCCCGGCAAGGCTTCGCGCTGGACAAAGAAGAATTTGTGGCGGGTATGGTCGCAATCGCTGTTCCAATCAAAGATGACAAGAACCGCTATTGTGCCTCCCTGGCGTTTCATGGGCCAACCCAACGCCTGTCGCTTGAAACGGCTGTTGAGAATGCCGACCTTTTAACCAATGCGGCGCGGCGGCTATCCGATATTATTTTTTCCTGACTTGCGCAAACAATGCGAGAAAGCCAGTGTTGATGCATCTCAGCACGTGAATAAATTCAGACGTTTTCTTCGATAGTGGCACGCGGCGCAAAGTGGGGACTTAAAATGGGTACGAATAGTTCCGGGCAAGACATCATCCGCATTGCCAATTGCAGTGGCTTTTATGGCGACAAGCTTTCTGCTGCCCGGGAAATGGTGGAGGGCGGTCCAATTGATGTTTTGACCGGTGATTACCTTGCCGAGCTGACCATGGCGATCCTCCATGCACAGAAAGAAAAAAATCCGGACGCTGGATATGTCGGCACATTTCTCAAACAAGTGCGTGACGTTCTCGGTACCTGCCTGGAAAAAAATATCAAGATTGTCTCAAACGCCGGTGGCCTGAACCCCAAAGGTATGGCCAAAGCCGTTGAGGCGATTGCCAATGAACTCGGCCTTAACGCAAAAATTGCCTATATAGACGGTGATGATCTGCTGCCACGTTTGGGTGAACTTGGCGCGGCTGGTGAGGAATTTCAGAATATTGATACAGGCAAGGCTCTTGGTAATGCAGATGGCCAGCCGGTCACTGCCAATGCCTATCTTGGTGCCTGGGGAATTAAACGCGCGCTAGATGATGGGGCTGATGTGGTCATCTGCCCAAGGGTGACAGATGCTGCTGTCATTATCGGCCCTGCGGCATGGAAATTTAACTGGCAACGCAACGATTTTGATGCCCTGGCAGGCACCTTGGCTGCCGGTCATATTATTGAATGCGGTGTGCAGGCGACCGGGGGCAATTATGCCTTCTTTCAAGAAGTACCGAGTTTCACAAATATGGGGTTTCCCATCGCCGAGATCGAAGCCGATGGCAGCTTCACGATCACCAAACATCCCGGCACTGACGGTCTTGTCTCAGAAGGCACGCTAAAGGCGCAATTGTTGTATGAAATATCATCACCTGCCTATCTCAACCCGGATGTCACCGCCCATTTCGATACCCTCAAGATTGAGCAATCCGGTGTAGACCGGGTGCGGGTTTCTGGTTGCCTGGGCTCAAGCCCGCCACCTAGCCACAAGGTTTGCCTCAATATTCAGGGCGGGTTCCGCAACAGTATGGAAATTATTCTTAGCGGTCTCGATGTGGATGAAAAGGCCAAGCTGGCGGCTGATACGCTGTTTGCCAGCGTTGGCGGGCGAGACCAGTTTGGCGAAGTGCACGAACAGATCATTCATAGCGGCAAGGCGGACCCGGCCACCAATGAGGAAAGTTTTTCCTATTTGCGGATCACTGTGAAATCCCATGACCAAAAACTGGTTGGGCGGATTTTTTCAGCCAAAGTCGTTGAGCTTGTTTTGGCAAATATTCCAGGGTTTGCGACGCGCGCCATGCCGGGCGACGCCACACCTTATGTGGTGCACTGGCCCGCACTGGTGGATAGTAAATACATTTCTGAGAAAGTTCACTTTGCGGGAAACACGGTTGAAATCCAGCCAACAAGTCAAATTGGGTTGGATGAGATGTTTTACCAAAAACCTGCCGTAACGATCCCGGAGGCACCGCGCGGCGAAACCGTTCGCATTGCTTTTGGCCGTTTGTTTGGCACAAGGTCGGGCGATAAAGGCGGGTGTGCAAATATCGGGGTTTGGGCGCGCAGTGATGCAGCCTATGGGTTCCTGCACGAATTCCTGAGCGTAGAAAAACTGAAAGAGTTGATGGCTGATGCAGCGGGATATGAAATTGAACGCTACGAGTTGCCCAATATCAACGCCCTTAATTTCAATATTCGGGGCATCCTGGGCGACGGGGTTTCCTCGTCCACGCGCATTGACGGGCAGGGCAAAACGCTGGGCGAATATTTGCGGGCCAAAATGATTG
Source organism: uncultured Hyphomicrobiales bacterium (assembly GCA_905479595.1). GTDB lineage: Bacteria > Pseudomonadota > Alphaproteobacteria > Rhizobiales > CAJQND01 > CAJQND01. Next base: position 1,444 of record CAJQND010000346.1, on the reverse strand, counting down.
ATGCACCTAAAGTGCTCATTGATTAAATTCCTGAACCGGAACTTTCATTTCGCGGTGCAATCGGAATACATTTGGCATCGCTTGTTTGTTAGGGAAATGAGAATTCATGTCTGGTGCACAAAAGTACAAAAAACTGTTTGAACCTCTCGATCTAGGGTTCACGACGCTAAAAAACCGCGTTGTCATGGGGTCTATGCATACCGGACTTGAAGAGGTCGAAGGCGGGTTTGAGCGCATGGCACCATATTTCGCCGAGCGCGCGCACGGTGGCGTGGGAATGATAATAACCGGCGGTATTTCGCCGAATATGGAAGGTGGATGGGGGGCAAAACTGTCCACATCTAAAGAAGCCTCAGAACACCGATTGATCACCAATGCAGTGCATGCCGCAGACCCGGATGTGAAAATCTGTATGCAAATTCTCCACATGGGGCCCCTTGCTGGCGGCGATAACATGGTTGCGCCATCCGCTGTCAAATCGCGCATTGCCCGCCAGACACCCCATGCGCTGGACGCAACAGGTATTGAAAAGCAGTTGGGTGACTTCGCCAATTGTGCGGTAAAGGCGCAAGAAGCGGGCTATGACGGTGTGGAAATCATCGGTTCGGCTGGATATCTGCTCAGCACTTTTCTGGTGGAAAAAACCAATCAGCGCGATGATGAATGGGGCGGGTCATATGAAAACCGCATGCGCTTTCCCCTTGAAGTGGTGCGCCGTATCCGTGCTGCGGTGCGTGATGATTTCATTGTCATCTTCCGGATTGCAGCGATGGATATGCTGGAAGGTGGCATGTCGTGGGATGAAGTTGTGCAGCTTGCCAAAGCAGTTGAAAATGAAGGTGCGACGATTATCAGCACTCATTTCACCTGGCATGAGGCCGCAGTGCCGACAATCGCCACCATGGTCCCCCGCGCGGCTTTTTCCGGGGTGACCGGCCGGCTGCGTAAACATCTCAATATTCCTGTCATCACCAGCAATCGCATCAACATGCCTCATGTTGGCGAAGAAGTGTTGCAGCGTGGTGATGCAGATATCGTCTCCATGGCGCGACCCATGCTGGCGGACCCGGACCTGGTGCGCAAAACCCTTGAAGGCCGTGAAGATGAGATCAACACCTGCATTGCCTGCAACCAGGTCTGTCTGGACCACACTTTCACCGGCCAGGAGGTGAGTTGCCTGGTTAATCCGCGCGCCTGCCACGAAACGCTGCTCACCTACGAACCCGCCATCACGGCCAAACGCATTGCCGTAGTGGGAGCGGGTCCTGCCGGATTGGCCTATGCCGATGTTGCCAGCCAGCGCGGGCACAAGGTTACGTTATATGACGCCGCCAGCGAGATCGGCGGCCAGTTTAATCTCGCCAAGCGCATTCCTGGCAAAGAGGAGTTTTACGAAACCTTGCGTTACTTCGCCCGGATCATCGAGGTGCACGGCATTGAATTG
>CAJQND010000345.1 GCA_905479595.1 uncultured Hyphomicrobiales bacterium | reverse complement strand
GACACCTTCGGTGTTCATCAGTTCTTTTTGTACGGTCTGAATTTCGCTGCGGTGGTGGAAGCTTGTAAATGGTGGAAAAACCATATCGGAAGTGTATTTATCGGGTTCATCAGACACGATCACAATCCGCTGCACGCCTTCAGCGGCAACCTGACGGGCAATTTGTGGCACGGTGAGCCCGCCTTCATGGGCCTGCCCACCAGTCATTGCGACCGCATCATTGAATAGAATTTTGTATGTCATGGTGGCGTCCGACGCCACTGCTGCACGAATCGCCAAAATGCCGGAATGGTTATAGGTGCCATCGCCGATATTCTGGAACACGTGTTTACGCTTGGAAAACCGCCATTCACCAACCCAGTTAACCCCTTCGCCCCCCATATGGGTGGCACCTTCCGTGTTGCGGTCATGGACGTATTGCGCCATCCAATGGCAACCGATACCAGCATAGCCACGCCCGCCTTCCGGCACCACGGTAGATGAGTTATGGGGGCATCCAGAGCAGAAATAAGGAATGCGGGTTGCCGCTTCATGCAGATTTGAAAGCGCACCTTGCGCTGATTTCAACGCCCGCACAGATTTTTCAACGCCTGCATTCTTGCGCCGCTTTAAAATGCGTGCTGCCAGTTCGATGGCGATAACATTCGTGTCCAGCGCGCCGTATGCAGGAAACAGAGGCACATCCTTTTCGTCGCGTTTGCCAATAATAACCGGCACATTTTTCGCGCCGTAGAGCTGTTCCTTGATCTGGGTTTCAAGCAGCGCGCGTTTTTCTTCTACGACGATGATGAGATCGAGGCCTTTTGCAAATTTTTCAACAATCTGTGGATCAAGTGGCCAAACCATGCCAACTTTCAACAACCGCACGCCAAACTTTGAGGTCGCCGGTTCATCAATCCCCAAATCTTCCAGCGCCTGACGAACGTCAAGGTAACTCTTACCTGCTGCAACAATGCCGATCTTTGCTGACCGTCCGCCAGAAATAGGAATTTCGTTAAGCCCGTTGGCGCGCGCAAACGCAACCGCAGCAAAACGCTTTTGCGTGTGCATGCGCTGTTCCTGCTCGTGGCGATCATCCCACGGGCGGATATTCAATCCGTCTTCCGGCGGGGTGTAATCAGTGGGAATATTGATTTTAATGCGATCCACCGCACCATCAACCACCGCGGTGGATTCAATATTATCATGGACGCATTTCAACCCGACCCAACAACCGCAATAGCGTGACATGGCCCAGCCGAGAATGCCGAAATCAAGAATTTCCTGCACACCGGATGGATTAAGCACCGGCATCATCGCATCCATCAGTGCAAATTCACTTTGATGGGGAACTGTTGAACTTTCCGCGGTGTGGTCATCACCCATTAACGCCAGCACACCGCCATGTTTAGAGGTGCCGGCCATATTGGCGTGTTTAAAAGGGTCACCAGATCGATCGACGCCAGGGCCCTTGCCATACCAGATGCAGAACACCCCGTCATAGGCACCCTCGCCGCGCATTTCCGCCTGCTGCGCTCCCCAGATAGCAGTGGCGGCCAGGTCTTCATTTATCCCTGGCTCAAACGTCACTTCATGATCTTTAAGGAAGTTCGAAGCGCGCTGAAAATGCAAGTCAAGCGTGCCAACCGGCGAGCCGCGATAACCGGTGACATAACCTGCAGTGTTCAGCCCGTCCGCCTGGTCGCGTGCATGTTGCATCATGGTCATGCGCACAACTGCATGCACGCCAGACATTAACAGTCGCGTTTTTGACAGATCATATTTATCGTCGAGCTTCACGTCATGCAGCTTCATGACAATTCCCTTTAATGTGCGTTTCCCAGTATTGCTTCGGCCAGATATGGCCATTGGGTTGATCCCAATTTCTTATTAGGTCAGCAATACTGACATAAAATACCAAGCCTGGTCAAATCACAGTTTTGCGAACCTATGGCTTACCCCCAAGACCAGAAACCATCGCCTTCTTTTTCGTATGCCCTAGCCAAGACCATTTTATGGACCTCAGATGCGCCATCAACCAGCCGCGCGCAGCGGGCATAGCGGTACAGCCATTCCAATGCTGTATCTTTAGAATAGCCCTTGGCACCGCACATCTGAATACCGGTATCAGCTGCCAGATGTAGTGTATCGGCCACTTGGATTTTCGCCATCGACACTTCTTTACGCGCCCGAGAGCCCTGATCCAGCTTCCAGGCAGCGTGCATGGTCAACAGGCGCCCAATCTCAATTTGGTGTGCCACGTTTCCAAACATCATCTTGACGGATTCACGCTCTGACAGGGTTTGGCCAAACGCATAGCGCGAACTGGTATAGGCATTGGCGATTTCCATGCAACGCTTAGCCATGCCAAGCCACCGCATGCAATGGGTTAACCGTGCTGGCCCGAGCCTGATCTGGGTAATGCGTAAACCGTCGCCTTCATTCATCAACAAATGTTCTTCAGGGATTTCCAGACCGTTGAATTTCAGTTCGCACACACCGCCATGTTCGTCGGGACCCATATTGTCGATACGCCGGACAATCTCCCAGCCTGGATCATCGCGATGGAACAAGAATGCCGACAGACCATTACGCGGGTCATCAGAAGTGCGTGCCATAACGATGAAATGCTTGGCGACGGCGGCACCTGAGATGAACCATTTATCGCCATTTATAACATAGCGGTCGCCCTTCTTCTCCGCTGTGGTCAGCATCATACCTGCCGGGTCAGAACCAGAGCCTGGATGGGGTTCTGTCATTACAAACGATGAGCGAACATCTCCATCTATAATCGGCTGTAGCCACTTATCTTTCAGAGCATCGGTCGCCAGAATTTTGTTGAGCACCGACATATTGCCATCATCTGGTGCGTTGCAGTTGACGATTACCGGGCCAAAAATGGAACGCGCCGCAGTTTCATAAAACGCCGCCCATTCAACAATGGATAAACCCAACCCGCCCCGTTCTTTCGGCATTTGCGGTGCCCACAACCCAGCAGCCCGGGCTTTGGCGCGCATGCCATCAAGTTTGGAAAGTTTAATATTTTCGTATTCGTTGAAGTTGTCGCGATCTTTTTCCAGAGGCATGACCTCTTCTTCAATGAACTCCCGTAACGTATTGCAAAGCTTTTCGGTGTCCGGAGAAAGATTGAAATCCATTTGCTGCCCTCATGTTTTTCTTGACTGTCCGACGTGATCGATCATCTTGCAAGGGCTCAATGTGTGTTTTGAATTTTAATTCTTCCGGAGATGGATTTATGAGTGCCGATATTGCGATGATTGAAAGTGCGGCGGCGGCAATCTCGTCCGTGTTCACCAATACGCCCGTGGTGTGCAATGAAGCGCTCGACCGCGCAACCGGCGCATCGATATTCCTCAAAGTAGAAACACTGACGCCAATTCGCTGCTTTAAGGGTCGTGGAGCTGATTATCTGATCCGCACGGTTAAGGATCGCGCACCGGCGGGTGTTGTGTGCGCCTCGGCGGGCAATTTTGGGCAAGGCATTGCCTGGGCCGGGCGGCACTACGGGGTGAAGGTCACTGTCTTTGCGGCACTGAATGCCAATCCATTGAAGCTTGATGCCATGGCGCGACTTGGCGCCGAGGTGAAAACAGTCGGCGCTGATCTCGATGAGGCCAAACTGGCGGCAGAGACCTATGCACTGGAAAACGGTCTGCTCTTCCTCATTGACGGCACACACGACGAAGGGGTTGCGGGAGCTGCCACGATTGCGCGCGAGCTAACCCTCGCATACGACCCATTCGATGCGATTTTAGTGCCTTTGGGCAATGGTGCACTGGCCAATGGCGTCGGCACCTGGATGAAGGACAAATCGCCTGAAACCAGCATTTTGGCAGTTGCGGCAGAAGGTGCCCCATCTATGGAAATGTCCTGGCGCGCCCAAGCGGTGAAGGAAACACCATCCGTAGACACCATTGCCGACGGGCTTGCTGTTCGAATTCCGATCATGAGTGCCATAGAAACCATGAAGGAAACAGTAGACGACGTTTTGCTGGTCTCTGACAAATCCATGCGCCAGGCAATGAAGCTACTATTTGAAACAACCGGTCTGGTTGTGGAGCCCTCTGGCGCTATTGGTGTGGGGGCCATTCTTGAACAGCCAGAGCGGTTTAAGGGAAAGCGCGTCGCGACTATTTTGTGCGGTGGCAACGTCAACAGCGAACAAGCGCGACAATGGCTCTTCTGAACCTTTATCCGTTCAAATCCGCCAGCAATTGGCTCGGCCCGCGAAATGCAATGGTACGGATCATGTCGATAGACTGATCTTCCACCAAACGCATTTTTGGAAACCGTTTAGTGACCTCTTCGAGAATGATCTTGAGCTCAAGGCGTGCCAGAGGCGCGCCAACGCAAAAATGAATGCCATTGCCAAATGCAAGGTGATCTCTGGCATTTTCGCGCCGGATATCAAATGTTTCGCTATCTGCAAACCAATCTTCATCACGTCCCGCAGAGGCTGTGGCAAGCAAGATGTTTGCGCCACTAGGTATCCTGACCCCGCTTAGCATCACGTCTTCCAGCGCCTTACGGCGCCAGCACACGACCGATGCCTGGTATCGCAGGCATTCCTCCACCGCGTTGGGGATCAGGCCAGGATCGGCACAAATTGCCTCCCAGCTTTCCCGGTGGGTGAGCAACATACGCAAGGCATTTCCCGCTTGATTTGTCGTCGTCTCGTGGCCTGCAAGCAAAAGACCAAACACCAGGGATTCAACTTCTTTCACTGATAGCACCGCGTCATCTCCAGCACGTGCAGCAAGTAAAACCGAAGCGTAGTCGTCCTGCGGATTTTTCTGCCGGGCGGCTACCAAATCCCGGCAGTACTGCCAATAGGCAACCATGTCGTGCGCAGCCGTAATCTGGGCAGCTTCGGAAAGCTCGCCAAAAGTCAAAAGCAGCCTGTTGTCTGCCCAGCGCTTGATTTGTGGTACGTCTTCGTCGGGAATGCCGAGCATAAGAAAAATAACCAAAGCGGGCAGGTCGTAGACAAAGTCCTTGATGAGATCAACGCGTTGTTTGCCTTCAAGCTGATCAAGAAAACGGTGCACCAAGGCGCGAATGTCAGGCTCCAGCGCAGAAAATCGTTTTGCGTTCAAATATGCACCCGCCACCTGACGGATGCGGGTGTGATCAGGTGGAACGCAATTGACCTGAACCGGGCACGCATCAAAACCGCCATCACGCATGATTTTCAATGCCGATTGCGAAAGAGGGAAAACCGGAGAAAGAGCAATTTCGGCACTAAAAGTTTTCGGGTCTCGAAAAACCTCCAAAATATCGACGCGTTTAGTGACAACCCAATAGTTGATTTTCGGACTATAAAACACCGGTTCTTCGTTCCGGGCCTTTTGAAAATGGGCAGACATTGGACCATGATCGAAAGGTGCATAACCACACCCGATGTCGCTGGCCGGGCCGGACGATGCGGTGCCCGATGTTGATTTTGTTACGGTCATTTTCCCCTCGAGGCGATGGCGACAGGTTAAACGTATCAGTTTTTTGCCTCTCCGCAATTTTTTCATCTCCATCGTGGATTTTGTGCATCTTTATGGTGTTACTTGAAGTTATGGTGCTGGGGAAACAAGGAAGGCGCGATGACGAAGTCCGGCCCAGGAATTGGTTCGATGCAATGGAACCTTGCGGTTAGCGAGGCGGTAGACGCTGCCGGAAGCGACAGTTTTGAGGGTAAAATTGTAGACCTTACAGGCCAGATTCTGGCAATCGACACCGCTGCTGCACACATATACACCCAAGATCAGGCGCCGGTGGTTTTGTTCGCCCGGTTGCAACCTTCTGAACGCAAACTTTTTTATGAAGATTATCTCTCCGGGCTTTATCTGGTCAGTCCGTTCTACCAGGCCTTTCTCGCCGGTGTGCGGGCCGGAGTTTACTCACTTGATGAACTCGCACCAGACCGCTTCCGGCAAAGCGAATATTACCAAAAGTATTTTCGCCAGATCAGCGCCTCCGATCTGGTTGGCATTCTTGTGTCGCTGAATAAAGACGCATCCCTGTTTTTCTCGATCGCACGGCGCGCTGGAGAACCCCGCTTTTCCAAACGCGAGTTGAAGAAGCTCACGGCCGCCGGGCCTGTGTTGATTTCTCTTTTCAAACTCCATTGCCAAAAATTGCCGGATTTTGGTGTGAAAGAGCCAGTCGCTGCCCAAAACCTCCATAGTCAATATGCTGCAGTGTTCGAGACATTCGGCGGTGAGGAGTTAACCGCTCGCGAGGCGGAAGTCATCCGTCTTGTTTTGCGCGGTTTTTCCACCAAGTCTATTGCCCGCACTCTTTCCGTGTCGCCGGAGACCATCCGGGTCCACCGGAAAAATGCCTACATCAAACTGAAGGTCAAAACCCAGGGGGATTTGTTCAATCTGTTTTTGCAAACCTTGCTTGCAGGAAATGCCAGCTAACTCATCAGGGTTATAGCGCGGCACCAATGTTGGGGTTAAAAATATGGGACAAACTCACATAACGCCTGGAACGGAAGACAGATCATGCAAAGCGCTCAGACAAATCCATTGCAAGCCCGCGTTAAAGGTGGCGGCACGCCGGAAATGACAGACTGGTATCTGAAATCAGAGACCGGCCCGTTGAAAGATGTTTTATTGGGACCAGCAGAAACTTTCCGTTGGCTGGGGCTTGAGAACGCGGATTATTCATCATTGGTACGCGATTCTTTGCGCCGCGGTTACAAGTTCGACAAGCAGCTTGCCATGCGCCAACACCGCGAAATGGTTGAGGCTTATGAAGATGCCGGCGTGACATGTCATTTCCTTCCACAAGATGAAGAAACCGGCATGCAGGTTTATGCTCGCGATTCCTCGTTCATGTCACCTTATGGCGCTGTGATCTGTCAGATGGCCAACCCGCGCCGCCGCGGAGAATATGCAGCATCACTGCGGTTTTATCTCGAAAACAACATTCCTGTTTACGACATGGTGAGCGCTGGAAATTTCGAAGGCGGGGATTTCAACATCATCAAACCGGGTGTTGCCCTGGTTGGGTATACCGATCACCGTTCAGAAGGTGTTGCTGCACGCCAGGTGGCCGATTGGTTCATTAAGGAAGGCTGGGAAATCAAGTTCGCGCCGATTGATCCGTTCTATGTGCATATCGACCTCATGGTGTGCATGCTCAACGAAAACTGCGCAGCTGTGTGCCTTGAAACAACCGATGATGATATTGTTGATTGGTTGAAGCAAAAAAAGATTGAGATCATTCCTGCGAGTTTTAAAGAAACCATGGCGCTTGGTTGCAATGTTGTGGCTCTTGGCAACGACAAGGTGCTCTCGACACTGAATGCAGAAGATCTGAATTCAAAAATGCGGGCCAACGGGTTCAAGGTATATGACCCGGACATGACCATGTTCACCTGGGCAGGTGGCGGCGTGCATTGCATGTGCCAACCACTGCGCCGCGAGGCAGCGTAGCAGCAACGCCCTTAAAATCGGTACCGGCTCAACATGAACGCCAGATGAACGGAGCGCTCAGGCTCCGTTAATTTCAAAACCATTAGATTAGCCACAATGAGATGAGCAAAACGGGAGCCGTTCCTGAAAGTTGCTCGTCTCTAAGTGCCTGAGTTTCGGCACGAACACGCTGAAGCGCGGCGGGATTTACGGCAAGATAATCCCATCATGCCCAGCAGGACAAATGAGTTTTGGAGATTATCTAATGTTCACATCTGCCTCAAAAGCCTTTGGTTTAGCCCTCGCCATTGGCACGGCTTCTCTTTTAGCCGGCGCTTCCAGCGCCAGCGCATCTTCTTTTCTGGCTGGTGCCAATGCACCGGCAACCAGCAACAGCCAATCCGCAGCTGATATCCAGCTCGTCGGTCATCGCCGTCACGCTGGCGGCGGTGGGTATAAATCTAGACGCCGCGCAAGCGGTGGCAGGTATAAGACCAGACGCCACGCTGGTGTCCACAAAGGTAGAAAATATCGCGGTCGCCGTTATCGCAACCGGCGCAGCGGCTACCGCCACTATCATGGTGGGTATTGGTACCCATATGCCTGGTGGCTCGGCTCTGCAGCCGTTGGTGTTGCGATTGCCAGTCAATATGACGGGTATAACCGTGGTGGTGATGACGCCCATGTAGAATGGTGCCTTGATCGCTACCGCTCTTATAACCCACGGACAGATGCTTTCCTGGCCTATAGCGGCCGCTACAAGCAATGCATCAGCCCTTACTCTTACTAAGCTGATACGCGATATCAGACCTTAATACGGAGCCCCGCTGGATTAAATTCCGGCGGGGTTTTTGCTGTTAACTACGCGCTCGAGTCCATACCGGGATCGGATGCTCAATTCCTCTGATGTGCTGTTCGCCACGCGCAGAAAATGATGCAAAATCAATTTCACTAACACCCTCTTCGCGCTTGGCTTGCTCAACCAATTGGTCGCTTGCAACAAGAACGCAATCCATTTTCCGGGTCATCGCTTCAAGTCGGCTGGCAACATTAACCGTGCTGCCTATCACCGCAAACTCGAGACGGTTTGCACCAATATCTCCAAGCACGACCGGGCCATAATGCAAGCCAAAACTCGCCTGGATTACAGGCTCGCCCGATGCAAGCCGCCGGGCATTCCATTCGTCAACTGTCGTGATCATATCCGCCACACAACGAACAGCATTAAGTGCGTCGGCATCACCAGCAAACGGTGTGCCAAATGTCGCCATTAGCCCATCGCCCAAATATTTATCGAGGGTACCGGAATGTTTGAAAACCTGGCTTTCCATCTGGCCATGAAACTCGCGCAGGGTCGTAATGACTTCTTCCGGCGTCCGACCATCCGCAAATTCTGTAAATCCGATAATATCGACAAACAGCACCCCCACATTTTGAGTGCGCACCTGCTTTAACGGTTCGTCATTTTTCGCCAGTTCAGCGGCAACATTTGGAGAAAAATATCGCGCCAGGTTTGTACGTTCACGTTCAACCGATGCATGGCTGATCAGAAGATTATTTGCCCGCCGTGCTGCAAGTGCCAGGGTAGCGGCAACAATCACGAAAACAGAAATTTCCTGGATGCGTGCGCCGAAGTTCACGTTGTTTGGGTCAAGCAAAGCAAACAGTCTCGGGTCATCGAGCGTTGCATTGCGGATCGCTTCGGTCAGCTCAATGTCCACCACCGGCTGCAGGTAAACCCATATTGCGCCAATGGTCCACAACCCGGCCGTCCATGTGCTCATTGCAATCACCGTACGCCATGAATAAGCGAGGGTCGCAGCAGCCAGAAAAATGAAATAGTAGACAAACCCATTGAATTTATAAACCGCAGCAGCGGGCCATACTTCCGGGTTAAACGGGTTCGGCAATACACAAATAATCGTCATCAATGTCAGGTCGCAAAACATCAAAAAAAGTTCTTTTCGCGACAACCCGACCGAACCCAAACGCAATTGCACCCAACCGATAAGAGCGAAAAGGGAAAGCAGAAAATGATAATACAACACATCCCAGTTAGGGTTGACGAAAGGAAGCAAAATCGCAGTAATCGCAAGTGCCGCCCAGCGCGCGCGCACCGCAAGAAGCAACCCTTCTTGTTTTGACTGGATGAGCGCGTTTTCAGCAAATTTGCGAGAATCCAGTTGCATGTCCGCCTGCGACGGAGAAACAGTGCCAACGTTGCCGGGATTAGGGTTAGAACCCATCAAAAGCCTCCGATTCACGCCAACCAGGTGGCGAAATATCATTTGATATAATTGTCATCATTCATTCAGTAAAATTTCATTCTGCGCATTATGCATAGAAAATCCGGAAACTGGTTGAAAGTCTCTTTACAATTGGCTTCACCGTTTACATATGACATTGTCAAATCAAGAAACGGGTTGGGTCTATGTTTCAATTTTGGAAATTCGCGACTGCTGGTATAATTTGTGGGTCACTGCTCTTGGGCTACCCAGCCTTGGCCAACAGTATTAAGCAGGGTTATCGCGTCAGTCTGCTTGGTGTTGATGTTTATGAAGTGACGCTCGCCATCAATCTTAAACAAAACAGTTATGCCGCCCAACTTGGGTTGGAAGCCGCAGGAATGGCTGGATTTTTGTCGAGCGGACGCATTGACGCCACAGCACGTGGTAACCTCGCCAAGGGCACCGCCCAGCCGCAAACCTTCACAATGTCTTCAGATACATTTGGCGAAAAACACAAACTCTCGGTGGTTTGGAAGCCGGAGGCGGCGCCTCAAACCAAGCGGAATTTTAAGATTACACCGGCCACGAATGCAGCAATATCAAAAGTGTTATCTTCAAGCACTCTAGGCCCGCTTGCAGCCTTAATCAGCCATTTGATCTTGCCATCGAAGAAAGCATGTTCAGGCGCAAAAAGAGTTTATACGGGCAAGGCAGTTTATGATTATTCTCTCACCCCTCAAGGTACTGAGAAACTCAACGGCGAAGACGAGGGAAGTTATCGCGGCACCGCCTATAAATGCCGGGCAACCTATCGCCGCATCGCCGGTGTTTCAGGTAAATTTGTCGAGGCAATGCAAGACAATCCCCCGAGCCCGGTTACCGTTTGGTATGCACCGATCTCACAAGGTAATAGCAAAATGCTTTTGCCCGTAGCCGCCGTGACTAAAGTCAAAGGTCAAGCTGTTAAAATCAGGCTGCATCAAGCGGGCGACTAGGCAGAGGCACCCGTCCACTTCACAATTTGCGGCAACACCACGAGCGTGCATACCAAGGTGCAAATTATTGAAACTGTCAGCAATTCGCCCATGCTCGACAGCCCCATATGAGGTGACAACCACAATGTGCCAAACGATCCAATGGTGGTCAGCGCAGAAATGAGGACGGCGCGCGGCGTCGATGTTGCTTCGATCGTTTTGCGATAGCCCCCTTCGCGAAGGCGCATCACATAATGGATGCTGGAATCCACACCAAGCCCAAGAAGCAGCGGAAATACAATAATGTTGGCGAAATTAAACGGCGCATTGAACACCACGGTGTACCCCAGCAATAACAAGGCCGAGAGGACAATCGGGAAAAACACCAATGCCACATCGCGAACCCGCCGGAAGATAAAAATCAGCAAAATGGCAACGATCGCAAGCGCCGCAATGCCAGCTGTCTTCATGGCCGAAGAAACGGTTGCTGCTGCGCCGGTAATCTCCACCGGTGCGCCGGTGACGTTTGGCGCAATGGCTGATACTTCATCCACAAATACCTGCAACTCCGCTTCATTGCGCATATTGCCTGATGGCACCACTTCGAGCCGCTGACGTCCTTCACTTGCGACGTAACGCGCGCGAATTCCCTCCGGCAGGGAAGCCGCATCTACAGGGCTCAATCCGGCCATAGCGTGGAGGCGGTTGAACATCGTTGGAACATTAGCCAGGAAAGCGCGCTCCAGTATCTTAATCGCCGGAGCATCTTTTGAAGATATTTTGGTGAACTTCTCTACCAGCGTTTTTGCCTGATCTCGAATACCGGCAGGCGCGCGATCTTCTGCAGCCAGTTTGGCAAGCAGCGAGATCGTGCCTTCAAGACTTTTCTCCCGCGCAGCATCGCCAATATCTACATCTGTGCTTGGAGTTGCCGGAAGTCTGGATTTAAGTTTCTCCAAGGCCGCAATCTTTGCAGTTTGATCTTTCGGCACAAACGTCTCGATACTGTTTACGGTTTTCACCGATGGCAGCTTTTCCAGCGCTGCGATGAGTTCATCTGGCTTTTGCGCGCTGGTAGTAACGATCTGGGCAGCATAAACCAGCCCCGGTTCGGATTTGATAAGATCGTTGAACACTGTCACCGAGGGGGCTTCGGGGTCCTTCAGATTTATAGGATCTCCATCGAAACGCACACTGGGAATCAGGAACGCCGATCCTACCGCAAGCAAGATCACCGCAATGGACACGACCGGGCGCAAAGATGCCCCTGCGGTCTCCAGCGATTTTCGCGCTTCGCTCACGTTCTTGCCAGCAGGCAATTGCATGAAACTCAACAGAGCGGGGATCAACGTCAAGCTTGCCAAAAATGCGATGATGATGCCTGCCGCCGCAATAATTCCAAGCTGTGCCATGCCGACAAAATCAGTGAAGGAGAATACAAGGAACGCCGCAGACGTGGTGAGCGTACACAACCATAAAGCGGGACCAATATTCGCCGCAGATTCCGATATCGCCTGCTCAAACGCTGCGCCATCCACGATGGCTTCTGCATAACGCAAAACGAAATGCACCGCATAATCAATGCCAAGCCCAATAAACAAGACCGCGAATGCCACTGAAATCATGTTCAAATGGCCAATAGCCAATGCAGCAACGCCTGCGTTGATCAAAATCCCGGTGATCAGCATCACAATTACCGGCAAGATCAGCCGCTTGAACGGCATGCCGAAAAACACAACAAGAGTGACAAGGCAAAACGAAATGACACCCGCCAGAACCGCGCCCTGGGTTACACTGGTGAGTTCTTCCGCATTCACGGCAGCTTCCCCGGTCAGCCGCGCTCCGGTTGGCCCGAGCTGGTTGATCGCCGGGTCAGCCAAAATCCGCTGGGCTTCTGCAAGCGGTGCTTCTGCAGGTTCAATTGCGGTAAAATCCAATACCGGCTTCGCCAGCACATACCAGCGTGTAGGTGCAGCCTTTTCAGCGTCGGGATTTAACCCCTCCCAATCGAAATCATGAGGTTTTCCTGAATTCAATCCATCAAGAGTTTTAACCGTTTCGCCCAGAAAAAGAGAGGCGTCAGGCGGCAAGTTCCCGGTTTCGGCTCCGAGCAGTATCAAGTCAAACAATTGCTCAATACCAGACAAGTCCGGGTGCTTGGCAAGGGTCGAAAAGAGCGGCCGGGTTTGCTCGATCTGGTTGGCAATTTTCACCACCTCATCTGTCTTCAGATAAAGCACTCCGTGGCTTTCAAAAAAAGCTTCTGTTCCAGGCGCGTGAACATGAGAAAACAAGTCAGGCTTTTCTTTGAAAGCTGCCGCAATGGCCTGCGCCGTCTGCTGGCCTGCTTTTGCTTCTTTCGAATCCACGACGACAACGAAAATATTGTCGAATTGCGGGAAGGTCTTGTTCAGTTCAGCAAAGTGTTGGCGGAAGGGAAGATCGCTGGCGATCATGCGGCCCGGATCGGTATCGATTTCAAGCTTTGTAAAGCTTAAAATTACCCCACACAAAGCGAGAACCCCATAAAGTGCCACCGTCATCCAACGGTGCTTAACAGCGCTTAATGCAAGTTTTGATAATATACCGGATGCCAGCGAACCGCTGTTTTCCGGCTTCGGATCTTGGCTATTTTTGCCAGGTTTTGAACCGGTCATTGGGTGCCGCTCGCTATTGGGCGGCTGCCCTTACACGCGCCGCCGTCTGAGAAAGAATGCCCTTATACTGCTTGAATTGCGCGGCAGAAAGAACTTTAGACATCGCCTCGATTTCACGGTCTTCAATGGCCTGCAAATCGCGCGCAGCCTCGCGTAGTTTGTCAAATACCGGGCGCTTATTGGGATTGATGCCATATTTGCGAAAGACTTTGCGCATCTCCCGGTCGCTTTTGCGCACGATCTTGTGCACCTTGGACTTTTGACTGCCCTTCAGCTTCAATTTCTGTTCCACGTTGGAATCATAAATATTCCCTGCCTGAACCGGTGCAAGTACGAACGTCCAGGCCGCGGCACACAGAATAATCGCACCAGCAATGCGACCCACGAGGGATTTCAATTTATTTCGCACAACAAACCACCTTCAACATCAACATTGCTTTTGCTTCCCATAAACAAACTTTTGCGAAAACTCAACGTTCGCGAGCTCGTTTTCGATCAAGCGCGCGGACTTCAACATGAAATCATGTAGATATTTGGGCACTGATTGTCTTTTGTTTTCCCTTGCAGAGTGCTGGATTCCTGCTCACTATCGCGAGCATGATATCAACGGCGGAAAACGCAATGACACAATCTGGAGTGATCGGCGCGCACAGCGAATACGGGCGCTTGCGCGAGGTGGTTGTTGGCATTGCCGACGGATTGACCTTGCCACCATTTTCAAAAGATCTCAGCCATTACAATTCTGACCTCCGCAAGGCGCTGGAAGACGCAAACGGTGCATCTTTACCAATTGAGCAGGCGTTTCCCGAGCGGTTTGCGCAAACCAAAGAACAAATGGATAAAGTCGCCGAAACCTATGAACGCCACGGGATCACAGTTCATCGGGTGCGGCCCTACACAAGCATAGAAACCGAGTATCTTGGCACTTTGCAGAAGGGCCATTCGCAGCTTTACCCGGCTGATCCGGTTTTTGTTATCGGCAAGCACTATATTGAAATATCGATCCGACGCGCTTACCGGCGCAAGGAAATTTTTCCTCTGCGCGATCTGATCTGCCCGATGATTGAGGCAGACCCGGAAGCCCATTACGTGTCCATGCCCCAGGCTGCCCCATATATCCCATCCGATGACGGCCCGGGTCCGTTTTTGGAAGGCGGTGATATTCTCATTGAAGGCAATGACATCATTGTTGGCGCCGGCCAGTTGTGTTCCAACATGGCGGGGGTGAACTGGCTGGCGCGCTACATTGAGCCTTATGGCTACAAGGTCCATCCAATGCCGATTAAGGGGCCAATTCTGCACGCCCTTGGGGTGATGTGCCTGTTACGCAAAGGTTTGCTGATGGCCCACTTGCCAGCCCTTGCCGATGGCCTGCCCGAACCATTGAAGGATTGGGATGTTATCGAAATCACCCGTGAAGAAATGGACGCTCACGCTACGGTAGGCGTAAGTCTTGATGAGAGCCATTATATGATCGATCCACGATTTAACCGGGTAATGAGCGAACTTGTGCGCCATGGAGTTGAGCCTGTGCCAACCCCGTGTGACGCGATTGGATTTTGGGGTGGTGCAATTAGATGCATCACCTTGCCATTGAGAAGGGATGCGCAATGAGCGGATTGGAAGATGGGCTGGCACGCGAAATTCTGGCAGCGGTGGATGCAGGCTTTGAAAAACAGACCGAATTCACCAGGGAACTGATCCGCTTTCCCTCTTTGCGCGGGCAAGAACACACCGCCCAGGACTTTCTTTT
>CAJQND010000344.1 GCA_905479595.1 uncultured Hyphomicrobiales bacterium | reverse complement strand
CAGGAAAACATGAAAGCGCTGTTGGACTGGTGCGTGGAAGGCAAGGTCAAACCCCATGTGGACCAGGTCTTCCCACTGGCAGAAACGGCAGCCGCTTTGGAAGTCCTGTCTGCCCGTGCCGCTAAAGGCAAGATAGTGGTGAAGATTTGACCTCTACAGACCCAGAGTTCCAATCACTGCGCCCATTACTATGCATACGCCGAGCCAGTGGGCACCGTCGATGAGGGTTAAAGACCAGCTTGCCGATTGGAAGCGGTGATTGACCATCATGGTGGTGAAAACAAAGCCGGCCCAGACAAACATGGCGGCAATTACCGAACGCCAGAACGTTACTTCACCGAGATGGCCGATAACCCCGGCCATCATCCATGCCATGAAAAGCTGGCAGACGAAGGCAGTGATAAATGGTGCTGGCGTTGGCTTGGGGCGTTCGGTCATGCCGATCGCTGCCATCCAGCGCTCAGCGAGAACGGTATACCAAATGGCTCCAAACGCGTAGCCGGCAACCGCAGCAGCCAGCACCGCCAAATAGTTCATGCCCGCAAAACTCATCACCAGTCCTCCGGCTAGAGGTGCTTGTCGAAATGCTGAGCTGCCGTTTCAAACTTGTCCCGACAGCCGGTATTGCAAAATCCCACGACTTTGCCCTGGTAGGTGGTAAGTGAATCTGCGGCAACGGGTTTGCCCGACCAAGGGCAAGTTGAGTTGATGCAATCGCTGAGTTTCAGATCATTTTCAGTCATTACGGCTCCTTGGAATATCGCTCATGGCTCCCATGATGCACACTTTTTCCCATTCTTCTGGGGTGACCGGTTGCACTGAAAGGCGCATGGACGTGACCAGCGCCATGCTGGCCAGCTCCGGATTGGCCTTTACAGCCTTCAAGGTGACCGGTTCCGGCATGTCACACACGGCTTTTACATCCACACAATCCCAGCGTTCGTCATCAATTGTGGAATCAGGATGCGAAAGGGCACAGATTTCAACGACCCCCACCACTTCGAGACCTTCATTTGAGTGATAGAAGAAACCGAGATCGCCCAACTGCATCTTGCGCATATTGTTTCGCGCCTGGTAGTTGCGAATGCCATCCCATTCTTCGCCTACGTCACCCTTCGCCTTCTGGTCATCCCATGACCATTTGAACGGCTCGGATTTAAATAACCAATATGCCATCTAGCCCTCCGGATTTCCGATGAGCCACAACCATGGGCGGATTTCCACTGATTCAAACAGTCCGGCGATGGAATATGGATCGTCTTCGATAACCGCCACGCATTCGTCGCGATTGTTCGCCTCAACCAATAACATTGTGCCTGTGGGAGAGCCATCATCGGCAAGAAACGGACCACCCGCCTTCAACCTGGGTCCAAGTGCATCGAGAAATTTCAGATGTTCCGGGCGGGCTTCCATCCGCTGGTCAACCGCATGAGGCTTATCGGTACAAATTACGGCGTAAAGCATGAACGCACTTCCTTTTCTGTGTCAGTTTGTTGGTCTGTGATCTTGTTTCATTCTGCCCGGATCGGGCGGTTAAGCAAATTCTCTATAGTCTCATCTACCCCGGCATTACCGGAGACAATTTCGTTGACGGCAGTTGAAATCGGCATTTCAACACCATATCGCGTGGCCAGTTCGGCCAAAACACCCGCAGTGTGGACCCCCTCGCTAACGCTGTTTCGTTCTGCCATCACCTCATCCATGCTACGCCCTTTCCCAAGCGCTGCGCCAAGCGACATATTGCGCGATTGCGTGCTGGAACAGGTAAGAATGAGGTCACCAAGACCTGACAACCCGCCAAGAGTTTCAGGCCGCGCGCCGACTGCCGCACCAAAGCGCTGCAGCTCCACAAAGGCGCGCGCGGTCGTTGCAGCCCGCGCACTTTCCCCAAAGCCCTTGCCATCGACAATTCCACAGGCAATTGCGAGCACGTTTTTTACCGCCCCGCCAACTTGCGCGCCAACAACATCGCTGGAGAGATAAGGACGGAACGAGGGAATGGCGAGCGCGTCAGCAACCGGGCGGGCCATTTCAAGAGATGTTGCAGCAAGTGTGACAGCCGTCGGCAATCCGCGCGCCACATCAGCGGCAAAACTCGGGCCCGATAAGACCATGCACGAGGCGTGTGGCATGGTTTCACCGAGCACGTCTGACATGAAACGGCCACTGCCTTTTTCAATTCCCTTCGCACAGATGATAACAGGTACGCCATCGCAGATATGGGGGGCCAGTTGTTGGGTAACAGAACGGGTGGCTTGTGCGGGTGAGACAAGCAATATGGCCTCAGCACTCGCAAGAGCGGCAAGATCGCCGGTTGCTCGGATTTTTTCTGGTAGCGACACTCCCGGCAAGAACATGGTGTTCTCGTTGGTTGCATTTATTGCATCCACCACTTCGGATTCACGCGCCCATAAATGGACATTGCGCCCGGCGCGGGCAGCAACGCATGCCAGTGCGGTGCCCCAGGCTCCACCGCCAACAACGCCTATGGATTTGAGTGTTTTGTTTGTCATGCCTTGGCCCCGCGTTTGCCCGATCCTACCATGGCCTCGGCAGTTGCATCGAGGGGCCATCTTGACCGTGCCGGTGCGTCTAATCCATCTGTGCGCCCGGTGGAGAAATGCTCATATCCCGCCCACGCTATCATCACTGCATTATCAGTGCATAACCGCGCCGGTGGGGTGATAAGCCGAAACCCTGTCTTGCCACATAACTCAGCCAGGTTATTTGAGAGCGCTTTGTTCGCAGCAACCCCGCCAGAAACCACAAGCACCGGCGCATCGATATCTGGGTGCAGTTCTGAAAACAATTTCATAGCCCGTGCAAGCCGGTCTGTGAGTGTGTCAAACACCGCGGCCTGAAAGCTTGCGCAAATATCAGCAATGTCGGCTTTGCTGACCGGTGCGATTTCCATCGCCGCCCGGCGCACAGCTGTTTTCAGACCGGAGAAGGAAAAATCACAATTGTCCTTACCTTTCAGTGGGCGTGGAAAGGCAAACTTGGCCGGATCACCAGATGCAGCTGCGCGTTCCACCTGCGGCCCACCAGGATAATCAAGGCCAAGCAGTTTGGCAGTTTTATCGAACGCTTCACCCAGGGCATCATCAATGGTGGTGCCCAGGCGGCGGTACTTGCCCAAACCTTCAACACTCACCAATTGAGTGTGTCCGCCAGAAACCAAAAGCAGAAGATATGGGAACGCCGCTCCATCCGTCAGGCGCGGGGTTAAGGCGTGGCCTTCGAGATGATTGATCGCAAGCAGCGGAATATCGAGCGACATGGCGATGGATTTGGCCATGGTCAAGCCCGCCAGAACCCCGCCGATTAACCCCGGACCTGCAGTGGCAGCGACAGCGTCGATGGCGCTGAATTTCAGGTTGGCCTCGTCAAGAGCGCGTTTAACAAGCCCGTCGAGATGGGCCACATGGGCGCGTGCCGCGATTTCAGGCACGACCCCGCCAAAGGGCGCGTGTTCTTCAAGTTGCGACAGCACCACATCGGATAAAACCTCAACATCACCAAGGCCACTTGCGCATATTACCGCAGCGGCGGTTTCGTCGCATGAGGTTTCGATGCCGAGGACGTTAAGACTTTGAGCCAAGTTCACTTTCCTGTAGAGGATGGGGCATACATAGGTCACAAACCCATCTTTGAGATACTCTCTAAACAGAAAGGCGTGGCAAGTGCAAACCGGCATTTTGAAAATTGGCACCCGTGGCTCGCCGTTGGCCCTTGCTCAGGCGCGTGAAGTGCGCGAGCGTTTGCTTGCAGCGCACTCTTTGGCCCCGGACACTATTGAGATTGTCACGATTACCACCACCGGCGATAAAATCCGCGACAGGCCACTGGCGGAAATTGGCGGCAAAGGCCTGTTCACCAAGGAAATTGAAGAAGCATTGCTGGCCGGTACCATTCATATGGCGGTGCATTCAATGAAAGATATGCCAGCGGAGTTTCCCGCTGGCCTTGAGATTGACTGCCTTTTGCCGCGCGAGGATGTGCGTGATGCGTTTCTCAGCCCACGCTATGGATCGATTGCCGAGTTACCAGCAGGTGTTGTTGTTGGATCGTCCTCGGTGCGCCGCCAGGCCCAGCTCAAGCGGTTACGCCCGGATGTTGAAGTGGTGCAGTTTCGCGGAAATGTGCAAACGCGTCTGCGCAAGCTTGATGAAGGGGTGGCAGAGGCAACATTTCTGGCATGTGCCGGGCTTAATCGGCTTGGCATGAGCGACAAGATCACATCGTCGATTTCTCCTGACGATATGCTGCCTGCAGTGGCGCAAGGTGCGATTGGCATTGAAGTGCGCAGTGATGACGCGGCAACCCAGGATTTGCTTCGCCCCTTGAACCACGCAGATACCCATGCGGCAGTGACGGCAGAGCGCGGCTTTCTTAAAGTGCTTGATGGTTCATGCCGCACGCCGCTGGCAGCTCTTGCGACAATCTCGAAGGACACATGCGCATTGCGCGCTATGGTGCTTTCGCCAGATGGCAGCAAGATGTTTGAAACAACCCGCGAGGGTTC
>CAJQND010000343.1 GCA_905479595.1 uncultured Hyphomicrobiales bacterium | reverse complement strand
TATCTTGAGTGCCGTATTGAAGGTTATATCTGCAGCTCCCGGCGTAACTGTGCAAGACCGTGGCCGGCCGCGCTTTCAACGCTTTGGCCTAACCGAGAGCGGCGCAATGGACCAGCTTGCTCTTGAAGCGTCGTCAGCTCTGCTGGGCAATGCCCGTGATGCAGCGTTGATCGAAATGTTTCAGCTTGGTGGTGAATTTGAGGCCAGTGGTGGGGCTATTCGCATATCCCTCACCGGTGCCCCAATGCGCGCGACGATCAATGAGCGCGGCATTGCGTGGAATGCAAGCCATCTTCTGGCGCAGGGCGACCGATTGAAAATAGGCGCGTGCCTACAAGGGCTCTACGGGTATCTGGGTGTTGGCGGTGGTATCGAAACCCCATGTCTGTTAGGTGCGCGCGCAACCCACACCCGCGCTCATATCGGTGGTGTTGAAGGGCGTGCTCTGGCAGCGGGCGACATATTGCCGATTGGCACTGATGAAAAGGCCGACATCGGAATGGCGTTGCCACCGCCATATGATTTTAATACGTCATCGTTGCGCGTATTGTGGGGGCCATCGGCGCATTTGTTCAGTGACCACGAACGCCAGCTATTTCTTGATAGTCATTTCCAGATAGATCCCCGCATGAACCGTATGGGGGTGCGGTTGCTCGCCGAAGGGGCACCACTGCATACAGAGGCATATTTGTCAGGCGTGTCTGATGCAATTGCATTTGGAGATATTCAGATACCAGGTGATGGTCACCCGGTGATTTTGCTCGCAGATCGCCAATCGACCGGGGGATATCCACGCATCGCAACCGTTGTTACAGCTGACCTTCATAAGGTGGTGCAAATCCCGCCGGGGCGCGCATTGCGATTTGAGGTCGTTACGAAAGATGAAGCAGTTGTCGCGCTTGAAAAGCAGGCAAAATATATAAAGGGCTTGCGTGATCTGGTAACGCCGCTTGTGCGAGACCCATCAACAATTCAAGATCTGCTTAGCTTTCAGCTCGTAAGCGGATTCACCGCTGGCGAAATACCATCGTGGGAGGAAACACCATGAGCGCTTCAATTGATCTCAACGCTGATCTTGGAGAATCGTTTGGACCGTGGCGTATGGGCGATGATGACGGCATTCTGGATGTTGTGTCATCTGCAAATATAGCCTGTGGATTTCATGCCGGCGATCCGGTGGTGATGACCGAGACCGTAAAAAAAGCCAAAGATAAAGGGGTCAGCATTGGCGCACATCCAGGCTTTGATGATCTGCGCGGGTTTGGGCGCAGGCGCATAATCGGGATGAGTGATGCAGAATTATGGGCACTCACAATTGCCCAGATTGGTGCTTTATCAGGCGTTTGTCAGGGACTTGGTACAAGGGTGCACCATGTGAAACTTCATGGTGCCTTGAGTAATATGGCAAGTGAAAATGTTGATATGGCACGTGCTTGCCTTAAGGCGGTTTATGACTTTGATCCCACGCTTCCAATTGTTGCGATGGCAGCAACCGCGCTTGAAACTGCAGCGCTTGAATTGCAATTGCCCATTGCGCGCGAGGTGTTTGCCGACAGGGCCTACAATGATGATGGCACACTTGTGGCCCGCCATTTATCCGGTGCGGTGCTTCACAATCCGAACGATATTGCTGAACGGGTACTCAAAATGATCGATGAACAGGCGGTCACATCAGTAAATGACAAAAAGATTAGCGTGATGCCGCAAACCATTTGCGTGCACGGTGATACTCCCGGAAGCGTTGCCATCGCAGCAGCATTGCGCCAGCGCCTTGAAAGTGAAGGCATCAGGGTGGAGCGTTTCACGACATCACAACCATAACGGCGGCCTATTTTCTGCACGCCTTTGTTATTTAGGCAGCTTCCTCGATCCGCACGCGGCGAATATTCCTGGCGATCTCGCGCAAGTGAACATCTCCTGTGCCACAGCATCCACCCCAGATATCCATGTGCCGATAACGCTGCGCCAGGTTTCCCATGAGGTGGCCGAGTTCCACAGGGTCTCCTTCTTCAAGATGACCAAGTTTGCACAATGCAAGTTTTTCCATTTTCGACGCGTTGGGACGAATTCCGCGCACGCGTTTTATCCAGGGATCATCGCTCAACGCGGGCTCAAACTCAGATGGGTGGGAACAGTTGATCATGTAAAATGCTGGTGCTGCGTCTCCAGCTTCAGTATCGACAGCATTTATTGCCTCACCAAGCGAGGGGCCAGATTTTAATCTCGATGAGGTGTCGACCGTGAATGCGATAGAAATAGGCAGGCCAAGCGCGCTGGCCGCTTTTGCAGCTCCAACTGCTTCGGGAACATTGTTGAACGTTAGTGCGCTGGCAAAATCAACTCCTGCCGCCTTCAGCGTAGTCAACTGAACAGCATGGTAATCCTCAGCTTCTTCGGCTGTAATTGTCTTGTTGAGTTGATAGGCATCGCCTCTTGGCCCGATAATCCCGCCGATTAGAACGCGCGGAATTTGACCGACATACTCTTTTGCAATCTCTCGCAAAAACTCTATTGACTGGATGTTGGCCTGCGCCAGGCCTTGAGGAGAATAACCCAGCTTGGCACCCCAATCCGGGCTGGCGCGATAGTCGACACCTGTGAGCATCATCGACATGGAATACTCTGCGGCAACGTCGAGTTGAGAGCGATACATCGCCTTCATCGCGGCATATGCCTTGGGGTTTTCGAGCAGCGGGAACATTG
>CAJQND010000342.1 GCA_905479595.1 uncultured Hyphomicrobiales bacterium | reverse complement strand
AACAGCAGCGCGTGGCGCTGGCGCGGGCGCTGGCTATCCAGCCGCGCGTCCTGCTACTGGATGAACCTTTGTCGGCGCTGGACGCGAAAATCCGGGTCAGCTTGCGGAACGAAATAAGGGAGATCCAGCAACGCCTTGGAATTACAACGATTTTTGTCACACATGATCAGGAAGAAGCCTTGTCGATGTCGGACAGGATTGTCGTCATGCACAATGGAATGGCAGAACAGGTAGGAGCACCTTTTGAGATATACAATCAACCAAGCACGCGGTTCGTAGCAAGTTTCGTTGGCACCTTGAATATGATCGAAGGAGTTGTCGCAGACGTGGAGAAAGGTGTGGTTTGGGTCGGCGACAGCAATCTGCAACTGAAGCGCAAACTAGCCGGCTTTGGCGCAGGAGCACCTGTTTCCCTTGCCTTGCGCCCGGAGGTACTCTCACTCACGCCAGAATCCAGAAAGGATTCCAGTATTTCAGGAAAGATCATTGATCTCAATTTCCTCGGATCAGTAATCCGTATAAAAGCCGAAATCGGCAAGTCGACAATTCTAGTCGACATGTTCAACAGCCCAAATACCAAGCCTCCCGCCATTGGTGACAGGGTTAAACTGCATTTCTCATCAAGCGACCTGCTTGTGCTGAAGGATTGAAATCCGAATGATTGAAATTTGGATTTTATTATTCATTTGCGAATTTAAACAATAAAGCTTCTAAAGGCACGCAATCAGCAATGGTTTGGTATTGGCCACAGTCATTTCAACCGGGTTGCCACCGGTGCTGGGATCTTCCAGTGCCGATTTGACAAGAGCATCAATGTCTGGATTTTTGACACCGAGTTCAGTCAGATTCTTTGGTATGCCAAGCAATTGGTTCAGGTTACCGACAAAATCGTAAAATCCGTCAAAACCTCCTTGAATATCAAGATAGTGTGCAGCTGCGACAAGTTTATCTTCCACTAATTTGCGGTTGAACTGCAATACCGGTTGCATCACTACTGCATTTGTCGTGCCGTGATGGGTGTTATGCACAGCGCCGATCGGGTGCGAAAGCGCGTGAATGGCGCCAAGACCCTTCTGGAACGCTGTTGCTCCCATGGCAGCGGCGCTCATCATTTGACCTCTTGCCTCGATATCCGTTCCATCTTTGAATGCGCGCGGCAAATATTCTTTAACCAGCCTCATACCTTCAAGGGCGATGCCCTGACTCATCGGATGATAATGGGGTGAGCAATAGGCTTCAAGACAATGGGCGAACGCATCCATGCCCGTGCCGGCCGTGATCATTTTTGGCATGCCTACCGTCAGCTCAGGGTCGCAAATCACGACGCTCGGTAGAAACTTGGGGTGAAATATGATCTTCTTTTGATGGGTAATCGAGTTCGTGATGACAGATGCGCGACCGACTTCCGAGCCGGTTCCCGCCGTTGTCGGGACAGCGACAATTGGGGCAATGCCCTTCGGATCAGCCCTGGTCCACCAGTCGGCAATATCCTCGAAATCCCACAAGGGTCTGGTTTGCCCGGACATGAAGGCGACCAGTTTGCCCAGATCAAGTCCGGAGCCGCCGCCGAAAGCGATAACCCCATCATGTCCACCTTGCCTGTAGGCCTTCAACCCCGCTGCTGCGTTGATTTCGTTGGGATTTGGGTCCACATCAGAAAACATCGCCCTGCCAAGCCTGCCTTTTTCCATCAGGTCCAAAGTTGATTGGGTAATCGGCAAGTTGGCAAGGCCCTTGTCCGTAACCAGCAGGGGTTTTTTGATCCCAGCAGCTGCGCAAGCGTCAGCGATTTCGGAAATGCGGCCAGCGCCAAAACGGATGGAAGTTGGATAAGACCAGTTGGCTTTCAAATTCATTTTGTAACTCTCTTGAGATGATAGGATTTTGGTCGAGTCAAACTCATATATCCGAGGACAGAAAGGCCGGTGCCTCGTCCAGTGTCCTTACACCCGGTCCAGCAAAGTGCCGGATCAAGATAATCACACCGGTTCATGAATACTGTGCCGGTCTCAATACGGGCACCAATCTCTTCAGCTTTTGCTGTATCACTGGTCCAGATCGAAGCTGTAAGGCCGAATTGACAGTCGTTCATCAGGGCAATCGCTTCCTCATCATTTTTCACTGACATGATGCCTACGACCGGGCCGAAGCTTTCATCCCGCATCACACGCATGTCGTGGGTTACTTTTGTCAAAACCTGCGGCGTCAGGTAAGCGCCGCCATCATCTTGGGGAAATGTCTTGATGTGCGCTTTAGCGCCTGCATCGACCGCTTCCTTTATTTGGGCACGAACTTCATTGGCAAACCGGATATTGGCCATGGGTCCCAAAGTCGTTTCAGGATCAAGCGGATTCCCAAGCTTGTAGGTATTGACCATGCCAACAGCCTTTTTGACGAATTCGGCGTAGCGGCTTTTATGCACATAAATGCGCTCAATTCCGCAACAACACTGTCCCGAATTAAACATGGCTCCGTCAACCAAGGTGGCAACTGCTGCATCAATATTCGCGTCTTCGCGCACATAGCCTGGATCCTTGCCGCCAAGTTCGGTGCTGATTGCAGTAAATGTTCCGGCTGCAGCCTGTTCCATAGCTTTGCCGCCAGCAACCGATCCGGTAAAGTTGACAAAATTGAACATGCGTTCGGATATCAGTTTGCTGGTAACGTCATGGCTTAAGACAACATTTTGAAAAACATCATGGGGTATTCCCGCAGCCTGGAAAGCCTCAGCAAGGTGTTCGCCGACTTTCAAGGTTTGCGCCGCATGCTTCAGGATGACGGTATTACCTGCGATCAACGCCGGGGCAATTGTGTTGATGGCCGTCATATAAGGATAGTTCCAGGGGGCCACCACCAGAACAACGCCCAGCGGCTCACGTTCGATCTTGCGGATAAAGTTTTTACTTTTTTCCGCAACCATGGGCGCTAGCGCAGATTTGGCAATTTTCGCCATATATTGAACGCGCTCGTTAAAACCGCCAAACTCGCCACCATAGCGTATGGGTCTCCCCATTTGATGGGCAAGTTCTAGTGCCATTCTGTCTTTTTGTTTGCCAATAATGGCCGTTGCTTTTTTAACCAGCCTGATGCGTTCATTAAGTGTCTGAGTTGCCCAGGCGCTTTGCGCCATGCGCGCGCGCTTGACGGCTTGGCTAGCAGCTTTGAGGTCAAGAGGTTTGCGTTCAATATAAACCGATCCGTCAATCGGCGAAAT
>CAJQND010000341.1 GCA_905479595.1 uncultured Hyphomicrobiales bacterium | reverse complement strand
AAAATTGTAAATCAGCCGCATACCTGTCTGCGGCTTTAAACGTACATGCAGACGCATCGACCCGTCTGGCCGCCTTTTGCCCGAGTTAATCGCAATTTCGATTGGTTCATCGTTGTAAGACAACGCCCCGCGCACATTGACCGGGCCCGAAAGCGAGACTGCTGATATTCTAAGTTCGCCATTGTCAAAGCGCGCTACGCTGTCTCGCCTTGCATCGCGCATGAAAAATGTTGCATTCGAAAGTTGCACCGCCTGAAGAGATATTTCATCGATCTTGGCCACTTCCGCCAGATTGATACGCGGTGACAACCACCAATTGCCCGACCCGTTTTGCATGCGCTCCAGATCAAACACCGGCTCTTCAAGGACAATCGAGGTTACCTGTAATTTGCCGCGCAAAAGCGGGCTCAGGGACAAACGGGCATCTAACTGCCGGGCGCTCATGAGTTGCGGTGCCTGAGCACCTTCCATGTTAGCGATAGAAATCCGGCCCAGGGTAAGCTTTGGTAATGGCAGAAGCCGGATGTCTATGTCGCCGGCAATTTTGACCTCTCGCCCGGTGAGTTTCCGGCCATATTCCTCAATATCTGAGCGGTACTGCGACCAATCAATAAAGAATGGCACAATCAGCGCTGTAAACAACGCAATGACGAGCAACGTGCCCAGAATAAGTAACGGCGACTTCATATCTGGTAATTTAGCCTGAATCGGTTAAGGCATGAATAGACAGTTCGCGCCAAGACCACATTAAGTGAACTTACCCGACTAAATCGTGAATATTTTACCTGGATTCATGATGTTTTTCGGATCAAGTGCCTTTTTAATCTGCCGCATAACGTTCACGCCCGTTCCGTGCTCGGCCTCAAGGAACTTCATTTTGCCAACGCCAACGCCATGTTCGCCCGTGCAGGTTCCCTCCATCGACAAGGCCCGCAGCACAAGCCGGTCGAGAAACCCATAAGATGTCTTGAGTTGGACCGGGTCAGTTGGGTCAGCAAAAACAAGAACATGAAAGTTGCCATCGCCCACATGACCGACTATCGGCCCGTAAAGCCCGCTGTCATCAAGGTCTTTTTTTGTTTCCATCACGCATTCTGCAAGCCTGGAGATTGGTACGCAAACATCGGTGGAAAATGATTTCTCACCAGGCCGTAAATCGCATGAGGCCCAGAATGCGTCGTGGCGCGCCTGCCAGAGTTTATTGCGGTCTTCTGTTTTTACCGCCCATTGGAACTCGCCACCGCCCCATTCCTGGGTGATTTCACCAAACAGCTCTACCTGTTCTGCGGTACCGGCTTCGGTTCCATGAAATTCCACGAACAGATGCGGTTTTTCCTCTAACCCAAGCTGGGAATAGTTATTGCCAGCCATGATTTGTATCTCGTCAAGCAGCTCGATACGCGCAATCGGGATGCCGGTCTGGATGGTCTGAATGGCCACATTGCAGGCGCTTTCAATATCGGGAAACGGGCACACCCCGGAAACAATGGATTCCGGTATCCCCTGGAGATTCAATGTTATTTCAGTGATCAGCCCAAGAGTTCCTTCTGATCCGACAAGCAGCCGGGTGAGGTCATAACCTGCAGAGGACTTCTTGGCCCGGCGTGAGGTACGCACCACTTCGCCATTGGCCATAATGGCAGTGAGCGCCAGAACATTCTCGCGCATCGTGCCGTAGCGCACCGCGTTCGTGCCGGATGCCCGGGTCGCTGCCATGCCGCCCAAGGAAGCGTCAGCACCTGGATCAATTGGGAAAAACAAACCCGTGTCACGCAGATGTTCATTCAACTGCTTGCGGGTGACGCCAGCCTGAACCCGGCAATCCAGGTCTTCCGGGTTAACCTCCAAAATCGCATTCATCGCCTGCATATCGACGGAAATTCCACCATGCACAGCGGTGAAATGGCCTTCTAGGGACGTGCCGGTGCCAAAAGGAATGACAGGCACACCGTATTTATCGCAAATCTTGACGATTTTGACGCATTCATCAGTGTTTTCAGCAAACGCCACAGCATCCGGCGGCACGCCTTTGTGCCAGGTTACATCGTCGCCGTGCTGGTCGCGCACCGCTTGTGCTGTTGAAATCCGCTCGCCCAAGAATTCACGGATTTCTGCAACGGCCTGCGTGACCGAATTGCGCCGTTCCGCCAATTGCGCCTGCGTCATATCCTACTCTCCCAAAATTAATCCCTTGCCTGGACCGGCTTCTTTGCTATCCATAGCTTAAGCTGCGGAGCGGGTATTGTCATGGGGGTAGAAGATGCAAGTTGAAGCACCATTTGAAGCCAAAGGACTGCGGATCAAGAAAGACTGGATTGACTATAACGGCCATTTGAACATGGCCTATTACAATGTCATGTTTGACCAGGCCGTTGATCAGGCTTTTGAAAGCTGCGGACTTGGGCCTGAATATCTCAAGGAGCGCAATGCGTCGTACTACACCCTTGAAGTTCACATCAATTATTTGCGCGAAGTTCACCTGACCACGCCGTTGCGAATATCATTGCAAATGCTCGATTTCGATGCAAAGCGGGTGCATTACTTTTTGCAAATGCACCACGAAACAGAAGGCTGGGTGGCAGCCACATCTGAGCAGTTGTGTATGCATATCGACATGGCGGCAAAACGCGCAGCACCATTTCCAGATGATGTCCTGGCCAGGATCGAAGCTATGAGAAATGCCCACAAAGGCCTGCCCCTTGCACCACAAATCGGTCATGTCATCGGTATCAAGAGAAAGTGAGCGGTGCAGGTAAACTGGAAGCAAATTATTTAGCAATCTCGGTTAAGGTGGCGGAAAGCTAATTAAAGGATGGGTTTCATGCCGGGGGGTGTCGGCAGATTTTTTCAATTTCTTGGTGACCAGATCGCGCCAAATTTGGGCTCTATGTGGGCATCAAAACGGCCGCTTGTCTGGTTGCTGGCGCTCGCCAGTGGCGTTCTCGCTGCGTATGCGATCATCGCCTTCCGATTTGCCATCGGCTTTCTGCATTACCCCTGGCTCGGCACTTACCTTGAAGGCAATGTTGGGACAGCGGCAGCAGCAACGCCTTGGTACGTGCTCATCGCTGTGCCAACCTTCGGTGGATTACTGGTCGGCTATCTCTTGTACAGGTTCGTTCCAGGACGGCGCGCGCAAGCGGTTGCAGATGTCATCGAAGCGCGCGCGGTTGGTGGTGCAAACATTCCCCTGTCCCAGGGGCTTTGGAGTGCAACCGTTGCAGCCCTTTCACTGGGTGCGGGCGCGAGTGCGGGCCGCGAAGGACCGGCAGTGCATCTTGGGGCCACCATGGCATCTGCGATCGGGCGAAAGTTCTCTCTAAGCGGAGAAAAACGACGGGTAATTCTGGCCTGCGGCGCAGCTGCTGCGGTTTCCGCATCCTTTAACGCACCCATTGCCGGAGTGCTGTTTGCCCATGAAGTCATTCTTGGCCATATCGCCATCTCAGCCTTCGCGCCGACCGCCATAGCCGCAGTCGCCGCCACCTTGATCACCCGGTTTCACCTGGGCGACTTTCCTGCCTTCACCATACCAACCTATGAAATCACCTCACTGTGGGAGTTCCCCGCCTTCGCACTGCTTGGTGTCACCTGTGGAGCAGTCGCCTTGTGCTTTCAGTTCTCGGTAATGATCGCGGACCATGCTGCACGGTCGTTTACCGTTCCTCTCTGGGTGCGCCCGGCAATTGGTGGAATGATGGTCGGCATCATCGCCGTATTCGTTCCTGATGTTTTGGGAGTTGGGTATGAGGCTACTGACCGCGCCTTACATCAACTTATTCCACTGGGCGGGTTGTTTATACTGCTGTTTGCCAAAACGGCCGCCACAGCAATTACCCTTGCCAGCCGCTTTGGCGGTGGTGTGTTTTCCCCCGCCATTTATCTTGGCGCGATGACAGGCGGCATTTTTGGATATATCGCCGCTTCTGTGTTTCCAAACCTCGCCTCATCGGATGGCCTTTATGCCATCCTTGGCATGGGCGGGGTGGCGGGTGCTGTTCTTGGCGCACCGATCTCTACCGTCCTCATCGCATTTGAATTAACTGGCGGGTATCAGATGACCATCGCCTTGCTGATTACCGTGTCCATTGCATCGGTCATGCTGCAAGCGGTCCACGGCCAAAGTATTTTTCATTGGCAGCTTAATCAGCGGGGCCTCTTTCTGAACGAAGGCCCTCATAAGGAAGTGGTGCGGCGCTGGAAGGTGAAAGACTTTATGACGGAACTGTCTGCCGAAGACCTGGAAACGCCGCCGGTCGTCGATCCAGATGCGCCAATGCTCACGCCCGAAGACACGCTGGAATCTGCTTTGCGGGCCTTCAATCGCAACAGCGATCCGCGCATTCCTGTTGTCTCAGCAACGGACGCCAGCAAGATCGTTGCATGGGCAATACACCTTGATGCATTACGCACCTACAATCAGGCTTTGGTTGATTCTCACGTGGAAGAACATCGCTAAAACGGCTTTCGTCTGAATATGGGTGCGATTTTCTGACTTTCGGTGAGATTTCTCCCAATCTTCACTTGATTAAATACCCAATCATCACAAAATAGAGAGCAGAGCAGAAAATGCTAAGCGGGAGAGACCAATGTACAAAACCGTAATGATTCCCATCGACATGGCGCATATCGAAGAAGGCAAGGCAATGGTTGAGGCTGCAAAAGTGCACGCCGCAAAAGATGCCCGTATCATCCTTCTCAACGTGGTTGAAGAAGTGCCCAGCTATGTTGCCGCCGAACTTCCCAGCGGCATTCTCGACAAATCGAAAGAAAGCGCCTTTCAAGAATTGAAAGCTGTTGTTGAAGAAGCTGGAATTGAGGCTGACGTTGAAATCCGTGCAGGCCACCCTTACCGGACAATTCTGGAAGCAGCAGAAGACGATAAAGTGGATTTGATCATCATCGCGTCTCACAAACCTGGTCTGCAGGATTATTTCCTTGGATCAACAGCGGCCCGTGTGGTTCGCCACGCCTCCTGCTCGGTTCTTGTGGTTCGTTAGGGTCAAGACCCTAGGAAAGCGGCAGCTTGTCGCCTGTCTTTAGTTCTTCGAGCACAATGTTGGAACGCAGCTGCGAAATCGCCGGGTGCGGCAGCAGGGTATCGTTGATTAACGCCTGCAACCCGGCCAAATCGCGCACAGTGGCTTTGAGAAGATAGTCAAAATCTCCTGTCATGGCATACCCCGCCTGAATGGCAGAATGAGCCGCGATCAAACGGCGGAAACTATCAGCATTATCGCCAGAATGGTCGCCGAGCTTTATTTCGATAAAGACCGCAAAGGCATACCCGAGTTTTGCCGGGTCAAGCACAGCCCGATAGCCGGAAATTACCCCCTCGCGTTCGAGCCGCAATCGGCGGCGCGAACATTGGGAAGCAGATAAATGCACATACTCTGCAAGCTGCTGGTTGGTGAGTTGTCCGTCATCTTGCAGACGCGCGAGAATTTTGCGATCAAATGCATCCATATGCGTAATTTTATCCATAAATGGAAATATAGCGAATATTTCTCGCGTATTTCAACCAAATTTATCAAATTTCGCGTACATATTGCGCAAAACATGCCCCATGATTGCATCGGTATTCACAAAGTTGAAGGAGATGTGTCATGGGTCCGTTCCCGCACAACGCACCGCGCGCTGCTATTTCTGCCGCAAACCCGGCTGGAACTGATGGCATTGAGTTCATCGAATTCTCTCACCCGAAGCCGGACGAACTTGCCTCCCTATTCACTGCCATGGGCTTTTCACCCGCTGCACGCCACAAAGGCCGTGACATCACACTCTGGCAGCAAGGTGATGTGACCTATGTCGTTACCGCCGAACCTGACAGCTTTGCCCAGAAATTTGCAGAAAAACACGGACCATGTGCCGCCTCTATGGGTTGGAGGGTAGTTGATGCGGGCCATGCTTATAACCACGCCATTGCCAATGGTGCAGAACCTGCAGAACGCGAAGGTCTCAGTTTTGACGTGCCCGCAATTAAAGGCATCGGCGGCGCGTTGATTTATTTCTTCGACACATATGGGGACAAAGGCTCGCCCTATGGCGACGAATACGTGTTTGAGAAAACCAATTCCGTCAAAGACACCGGGCTTTATTACCTGGATCATCTCACCCACAATGTTTTTCGCGGACGCATGGATGTGTGGGCTGGATGGTATGAAAAATTGTTCGGTTTTCACCAGATCCGGTTTTTTGACATCGAGGGCAAAGTTACCGGGCTTTTCTCCCGCGCCATGGAAAGTCCTTGCGGAAAAATCCGCATCCCGATCAACGAGTCTGCCGACAAACAAAGCCAG
>CAJQND010000340.1 GCA_905479595.1 uncultured Hyphomicrobiales bacterium | reverse complement strand
TGATATGAGCACCCAAAGCCTTCCTACCCTATCAAGTGATGGCGGATTGACCCGTTATCTTCGCGAAATCCGCCAGTTTCCTATGTTGAAACCGGATGAGGAATTCAAGCTGGCTAAAAGCTGGCGCGATGACGGTGACCGCCCCGCTGCCCATAAGTTGGTAACAAGCCATCTTCGCCTTGTTGCAAAAATCGCCATGGGCTATCGCGGCTATGGATTGCCAATCAATGAGGTCATTTCCGAGGGAAATGTGGGCCTGATGCAGGCTGTAAAGCGGTTTGAGCCCGACAAGGGCTTCCGTTTGTCCACCTATGCCATGTGGTGGATCCGCGCTTCAATCCAGGAATTTGTTCTGCGCTCGTGGAGCCTTGTTAAAATGGGCACCACGGCAAGTCAGAAGAAGCTGTTTTTCAACCTTCGTAAGGTAAAAGGCCAGATTGAAGCGCTGAATGATGGCGATTTGCATCCCGATCATGTGGCCGAGATTGCTGAGCGCCTGGGCGTTCCCGAAGTTGATGTTGTGTCTATGAATCGCCGCCTTGGTGGCGACTCCTCCCTTAATTCGCCAATTAAGACCGATGGTGAAGGCGTGGGCGAATGGCAAGATTGGCTGGTTGACGAAGAACCAGATCAGGAAACCCTGCTTGCAGAAACTGAAGAGCATTCCAGCCGTATGGGTCTTTTGCACTCAGCAATGGACAACCTGAATGACCGCGAAAAGCGTATTTTCGAAGCCCGCCGGCTTTCCGAAGATCCTTTGACCCTCGAACAGCTGTCAAAAGAGTTCGACGTAAGCCGCGAACGCATCCGCCAGATTGAAGTCAGAGCATTTGAAAAAGTGCAAAAGGCGGTGAAATCTGCCGCCCGTGAACAGGCAATGCCGACCGCCGCTTAAGCGGTTCGGGTCAGAGCCCTAGATAAGCTGGCCAAGATGGCCGGATTTCACCCAAACCAGCGCACCCTTCTCACTGAAGGGTGCGTGGGCTGACCCAGGCGGGCTGCGCATCCAGGTACCTTGGGGATAAACCCCGCTTTCATCGCGCAATTCACCTTCCAGCACCAACAACTCTTCTCCCAACGGATGATCGTGAAGGCCAAGCTCACCACCTGGCCTGAACCGGACCAAGCGCACGAACTCGTCGCCGAACTTGTGCAAAGGCAGTATTTCCGCGCCAAGATTAGTTGGTGCCGGAACCCAGCCTTCACTGTTATCTGAATTTACGACGAATTGTTTCTGATCACCTTCATCAAATTGGCGCAGTTTTACAAAAAGTGTGCACCCTTCATTGCTATGAGGTGTGTGGGATGTACCTGCCGGATTCCGCACATAAGACCCTTTAGGAAAATCGCCCGTTTCATCAGAAAACACACCCTCCAGGACAATGAACTCTTCGCCCAGATCATGGTTGTGGGCGGAGAACTTTGAATCTGGCGCAAACCGAACAATGGTCGTTGCCCTTGCCACTTCATCACCAATACGATCCAGCATCAGGCGTTCGACACCTGGCATTGGGGAGGCAATAAATTCTTCATCGCCCGGCCGGACAATTGCGTATTGTGAGAAATCGGACCTAATGTTCATGCTGCATGTTCCCTGTGCGGTTTTCTCCGGCAATAGAGCATTGCAATCAGTGCAAGTACAGTACGCATTGTCTCATCTGGTACGGAGTTTTGATGATTATTGGGACTTCTGGTGGAGGGTAACTGGTCACAGTCTAACGCAGTTTTCAATTTTTGAAGGAAGAGTTATGACCGGAACAGCCAAACCGAGCGTCTTTATCAACAACGAGCGGGTATGCGTCACCGAATGGCGCTTTGAGGCCAAGGGAGACGACACAGGCTGGCACAAACACGGGTACGACTATGTCGTGGTGCCGATGGGTGATGGCGTGTTGGAAATCGATGGGCCAGACGGTGTCAGGACCACCGCGGAGCTCAAAAACGGCGTTCCGTATTATCGCGAAGCAGGCGTTGAGCACAATGTGATCAACGGCAATGATTTTGAGTTTGCATTTGTTGAAATCGAGATCAAATAAAGCCCTCCCCGCAGTGGCGGGAAGGGTGAATTAGCGGCTATTCTTTGTGATGCTTAGTGCCTATTGGCAGCGGCGATATTGGCCAGAGTAAGCAAGGTACATACCTGTCTGCGGATCAAACGAACGGTATTTAGAGGCACAATATTGCAGCCAATCCTGCGTGCCTTCGCGCGGCGCACGATTAACGGGAGCTGGTTCCTCATATCTGACTGGCCGCCGGTTTTCGTCCAGGCACCTCTCATAAGCCCTGTCATAAGACCTGCGCCATTGAGCAGATGAGCCTATGGCACCACCCATAACACCGGAAACCCCGCCAATGGCAGCACCAGTGCCTGCACCGCGGCTACCACCAACGATTCCACCGATTATCGCGCCTACGGCCGCACTGCCTATACCGCTGGCAACTGCAGCTTCGCCCGGGCTATGGCGCGAATCTGCAAATGCGCGCGCTTCACGTTCGCAATACCGCGAGGCTTGCGCGCCCGAAACCGCACCTACAAATCCAGTTCCTAAAGCGAGAGAAAAAATAGCTAGTCGAAATGTTTTGGACGAATTCATGCCCGGTCCTTTCACAAACATAAAAAATTTAACCTCGTGCGCCCACCTGCGTTCCTATCTCACATAATTATGCGGCTGCAAAATGGCAGAATCCTTGCCTACTTGCAGTCGCAACTGACAGAGTGCATACGAGTATTTAAACAGGAATTGCAAAAGACCCTTAAAAATTCAAGAATCAACACACGATTCGCAAGGTATGTTTTCCAAGGACGGAATTGAAGATGAAAGAACTGCGCATCATTGCAGCGATTATGTTGTCAGGGACATTGCTGGCCTGCAGTGCAAAAAACACCCCGAACGTGAGCGATGGGCCAGATGAGCCGCAGGCCACGCAGAGCCAAGTGCGCAGCCCGTCT
Organism: uncultured Hyphomicrobiales bacterium; assembly: GCA_905479595.1. Classification (GTDB taxonomy): domain Bacteria; phylum Pseudomonadota; class Alphaproteobacteria; order Rhizobiales; family CAJQND01; genus CAJQND01. Next base: position 904 of record CAJQND010000340.1, on the reverse strand, counting down.
TCTCCGCCGGCATCTGGTATTTCCAGTGTTGACGAGGTGAAAGTCACCCCGGCAGCTGGCGACAAGCTCCAGTTGCGCGGTTCGTCACTCGCCAAGTATGAGTATAGCGATCTGATGGCCACATTGTATTGCCGGGCCTGGCGACACACCCAGGCAAACGGCTTCGATGGTGCCTATCCGCTGCGTTTTCACAAACTACAAGGTGGCGAAGCTGCATCTGCACACGTGGCAATAGCCAGTGTGCAAATGTTTCGCGGATCGCCGCCCAAGGGGCAGTCCCCACTTGATAGAAGCTGGTGTTCCAAGATCCCATGAGACGATGATTTCAGAGACCGAACTTTTCTTTCAGTTCTGCAGGCGGATTTGAGGGTGAAGGTGTGGCGCATTGCCATTCGTTAAGCGAAACACACGAACGTTCAAGATCCAGAATCACTTCCGTCAGTTCGAGCTTTTTCTTCTCCAGTTCGTTTATCTGGGTACGGCAATTTTTCAATGCGAGCAGGTTTTCCAACTCCTCAAGACGGGTGTTGCTCTTTCCGTTGAGCATCTTTGCAATTACCGCTAATTTGAGCCCGGCGCGCTTGCCAGCGAGTATAACTTTCAACCGGGCAACGTCGTGATCTGTAATGAACGAGGAAGCGCCTTCGGCAAGCTTGGAAAGAAGTCCGCGTTTTTGATAAAAAACAATTTCCCGCGCGGGTATCTTGAACTTCGCCCCCACTTGCTCAATTGAATGAAGTTTGATTTGAGCCTTCAAATTTTTCTGATCTTTAAACATTGCATCCTCACTTTATTAAGTGTTCCCAACACGGTTGCGAATGAAATGAACTCTTTTCCGTTTCACTCTTGAGATATGTATTGCACTCACAGGAAAGTATTTTCTCATCATGAAATGCCAAATTTT
>CAJQND010000339.1 GCA_905479595.1 uncultured Hyphomicrobiales bacterium | reverse complement strand
TGATCATTATAGGTCAAATTGGCACATATTTAGACCTTTTAACATCATTAAATTTCCAAATACGCAGCCAGACAATCACGCGAAAATGCTAAACTTACAGATATTGCGCATGGGTTTTGTGGCGCAGGGCCCCCTGATCCGCTGCATTTTTAATAGACGGGAATGCTATGTCACCTGATATGACACCAGGTTTGGAGCGCGACATCATTGATCGCGATGCCTATGCGCGAAACTTATCGCATATGCGTAGGTTAGGGTTGCAGCTTCCACTTATTGCAGACTTGGCCGATCCGCCTTCACGGTTAGCGGAAAAGGCGCGTAAAATTGCCCAGGTTGATCCTGATTCCGCGGATGTCGAAAATCTGTTTCGTGTTCACTGGCACAATGGCCGAGACCGCCGTAGTCTTGTCGATGTTCCAGAGCATGTTGTCTTGCCCAAGGAACTAACGGGGGTGAAGGCAAAAATCATTGTTGCTCTTGGCAACCGGTTTCCGATGATCAACGCCCATAAAGTCCTTGCAGCATATGGTTGCCTCATTCCGCGCCTGATGTCTGGAGTTTTCGATATCACAACTCATCGCGCGGTCTGGCCATCAACCGGAAATTATTGCCGTGGTGGTGTTGCGATTGCCAAATTGTTGGGCTGTCGGTCGGTTGCGGTATTACCAGAAGGCATGAGTCTTGAACGCTTCAACTGGCTTGAGAAGTGGGTCGTCGACCCTTCCGACATCCACCGTACGCCAGGTACCGAGAGCAACGTAAAAGAAATATATGATGCCTGTCATGAGCTATCGAGGGAGCCACAGAATCTGATTCTCAATCAGTTTGCCGAATACGGCAACTACATCATTCACCGCGCTGTCACTGGTCCTGCGCTTATGCGCATATTTGACAAATACAACCAGGACGGAAGTAAAAGGGCCTGCGCTTATGTCAGTGCGTCAGGTTCCGCAGGCACCCTTGCAGCGGGGGATTATCACAAGCAGGAACGGGGCACGCAGACATGTGTCGTTGAAGCGACAGAATGCCCGACCTTACTTTATAACGGCTACGGCGAACACAATATCCAAGGGATTGGCGATAAACATGTGCCGCTTATCCATAATGTCATGGGCACTGATTTCGTTATTGGCGTGCCCGGTGAAAGCTGTGACGTACTGAATTTGGTCTTCAACACTAAAGAGGGCAGATCCTACCTCTCACACAACAGAGGCATCGACCAGCAGATGCTCGCCGACCTCGGCGATCTGGGTCTGTCGTCGATCGCCAATATTCTCGGTGCGATCAAGTTCGCCAAGTATTCAGATTTGAACGAAGACGATGTTGTGCTCACCGTCGCTACCGACGGTGCCGACATGTACCAGTCCGAACTGGACCGAGCTCGGGCAAAATATTTCGCCGGCAATTTTTCGGAGATCGAAGCGGCAGAAGCGTTTGGTCAGCACCTTCTCGGCACCGGCATAGATCATATGATAGAACTCACCCGCTTCGAGCGTGAACGGATTTTCAATCTTGGTTATTACACGTGGGTAGAGCAACAAGGCACCACTCACGACGATTTCAACAAGCGGCGAGATCAAAGTTTCTGGGATGGCCTGATGCAGCTTGCGCCGGTCTGGGACGGCATGATTACTCAAATGAATGCAGCAATTAGATGAACTTCAGCAATACCGATGACATTGTCACGTTGTTTGGTTTCAGATGAGCAAATTTGATTGGGAATCTGGATTACGCGGCCGCGGCCTCAAATTGCCACACGCTCATCGCTTCGTCGCGAAACTGGCGAAGTGTCTTTCAGAAAATTAAATGATGCTGGACGTAGAAGGTGTTGTAGATGGAAGCGTGAACTGAGAGAAATCGTTGAACTGATCCAGGCGACATGATGCGCTGCGTGCGTCTTTCACGTTGTCGAACCGGCAGATGTGAGTTTTCAGTTCGGTTGTTCTTTCGACCGCCAAAATTATGATATCTATCTCATGAATGTTGTCGGGGAACACCTTACGCCACCGAATGGGGCGCTGATTTGCCAAACAATCGCCAATTCATCAATAGCGAACCATCACCACAATCTAATGTTCAGTCAAGTTGGGCTCGGAACGGAACCTCACATCAATGCACTGACATCCATGCAGCGAAGACACGTTAGGTGGTTTTCGACGTTGAGGGCACTCCGAAAGAAAAACGGAGTCTCGGTGTTGAGAGTTCGTGTTAACAATAAACCCTCACGTTGTCTGAAGAGCGGGCGGAAAAAAGAGTTTAAATCCGAAATATGCCTGGCACAGGCGGCAACCCATCCCAAAACTCACTTGCAATCCCACCAAATTTTTCCAGCCAGAGCGCATGGATCTGGGTCCTCGAAGATAGATCATTGACAATTTATTTTTACTCCCGGCGAATGTTATTCGTACAAACTAGCGGGTTGGGAAAAATGAACCGAACAATGTGTAATGGTTTCAAGAGACGTAAATCAGCTCTCTTAAGCGCCGCGTGTGTTGCTCTGTTGGCTGGTGCTTTCTCCATCGTGAACGTGGAAGTTGGCGTAAAGCAGAGCGTGGCCGCGGAGAGCGACAAGTTCAGTTCACCCACCGGTATCGTGGCGAACCGGGACGTCTACTATCCCGGCACCGAGTCTCTGGCACCGGACGAAATGCGTGTCATCGCGTGCGGCAGCGGTATTCCGATGCCACGCCTCAAGCAGGCTTCACCTTGCTTTCTGATTGAGCTTGGCAATGGCGATAAGTTCATTTTCGACATGGGCGTGGGAGCGATGGAGCGGATCACTTCTCTTGGTATTTCGCTGGACTATCTAGACAAGATTTTCATCACCCATCTGCACATGGATCACATGGGAGATCTACCGGCGTTCTACATTCTGGGCCCGCAAAACAATCGTTCCAAGGGACTGCGCGTTTGGGGCCCTGGCGGCGGCGGATCACCTGAAAAGTGGGGCATGAAAAGTGCGATGGGTCACATGGTGAAGACCTGGACCTGGATGACCGATACCCTGGTAGGGCTAATCGACAGCAGTTCGCTTGGTCTGGAAGTTACTGAGTATGACTGGTCAAAGGTCAACAACGTGATTTACGACGAAAATGGCGTCATTATTCGGAGCCTGCCGGCGATCCATCTCGAACAGTCAGCCAGTCTGATACTCGAATGGAACGGCCTGAAACTAGCTTACTCCGGCGATACTATTCCAAACAAGTGGTGGATCAAGCATACAAAAGGGGTTGATCTGTCCATCCATGAGGCATTCTTTCCACCGGCCTTGGCCATGAAAAAGTGGGGGTTCTCCGCACAAGAAGCCCTCAACGCCGTAACGACAGTTCATTCAACAGCCGCTTTCTTCGGAAAGGTCATGGCCTTGACACA
>CAJQND010000338.1 GCA_905479595.1 uncultured Hyphomicrobiales bacterium | reverse complement strand
TGGTGCTTTTGCGGTATCGCTGGAAACATTTCCAGAAATCGACTGAACCAGGTAAATCAGGCTGAACAGTGCCAGCGCCGCCAATACCATACGTGGCCACGCCGAAGGTGGAAGTGTTCCATAGTCAGGACTGCGAATGTAGAAAGTTGACCAGCCCAAAATGCTGCACATAACCAACAGCATAATTGCAATTACTGTATCGCGGTTCAAACTGCCCAAAGCCATTCCGATCATTTTAGCCAAGTTTTAAAAGATAGCCGGAACGCATGGATTGCGCCCCGGCCGTCTGATCGGAAAGCCTATTTCTTGAACATGCCGATTTTGATGGCAACTTTTTCGTGGGCGTCATATTCCGCCTTGAACCAAGCCGCATATTCTTCAGCATTACGGTACTTGATCTTAGTACCCTTAGCTTCAAGCGCGCTTTTGAATTCAGCGTTTTCGGACACCATCTTGATGGCGTTTTCCCAGTACTCAATCGCTTCTTTCGGCGTTCCCTTCGGCGCAACAATGCCGCGGTCGAGAGAATAAGTCATGTCTACGCCAAGTTCTTTAAGAGTTGGCAGATCTGGCAAAAGAGGCGAGCGCTCATCAGCCGCAATCCCGAAGGCCTTCAGCGAGCCGGATGCGAGATTTTTCTTAGCCGTGGGAATGTTGATTGTGCCAAGCTTGATGGTGTTTGCAAGCAGCGCCGTGACGCGTTCTTTTGTACCATCAAACGGAATATACTTGAATTTCACACCGGTCAAATCTTCAAACAACAGCCACATAAACTGGCTGGTTGAACCAAACGTAGCGCCGGTTTCAAGCGTACCTGGCGCATCCTTGGCAGCTTGTGTCATCTCACCAAGAGTATTCCACGGCACACTACCTGCCGCGCCCATGATTTCAGGCGTGCTGGTGAGCTGGGAAACCATATCAAACCCGTCCCAGGTAAAATCAATTCGGCCATTCAGATAACTGACAATTGCGCTTTGATGGATGGCGAAAAGGGTGCAGCCATCCGGTTTCGCCTTGGCCGCTTCTTTGGCGCCCTTATTGCCGCCCTGGCCGCCGACAGTCACAACCTGGATTTTCGTTGGCAAGTCCATTTCCTGCATGGTCTTTTCCATTTGCGAGAAAATGATGTGCGTGCCGCCACCTGCTTTCCAGGGAACAATCAGTTTGGCCGTAGAGCATGCGAGACCTGCGGCATTCGCCGGAAGCGTTGTGCCCCCAACGGCTGCCAGCGCACCAAGTGCGCCCACAGCTGCCAAAAGCGAAGTTTTAATCTTAGTCATTAGTATCCTCCCAAATGCAGATTTGATGATTTTTTTCATGTTATTGGACGGCAGCTTCCTTGTTCTTGCGAAAACTGTCAACGGCCAACTGAGAGTCTTGTCGATTCCGCAACGGTAAATCTTTGCCGCAACGACCAACATTTCACAGTATGAAAAAAGAGGTGCATTTTTTGGAAACCTTGCTCTGAGCGGAGGTGGCGATGGCAATGATCAATTCAGGATAACCAATTCGGCATACCTTTCCTGTTGGGAGTTTTTGCCGGGCTGCTATAACTCTAATACAAAGAATCAATTTTTAATTGACCTCCCGCGAACCGAACGGACCTTCCCTGAATGCACCAGACCGCCGCTCAAATCCTTCGTGATGTGTTTGGTTATGCCAATTTCCGCCCTGGCCAGGAGGAAGTGGTTGATCACCTTACATCTGGCAATAATGCCCTTGTGGTTATGTCGACGGGGGCCGGGAAATCTCTGTGCTATCAAATTCCGGCACTTCTTTCTGAGCGGTTGACGATTGTGATCTCGCCGCTTGTCGCGCTTATGGATGATCAGGTGGCTGCATTGCGTGCTAATGGAGTTGAAGCGGTCTGCATTCATTCCGGCCTTCCCCGCGAAATGCAGGTGGCCAGCTGGCGTGAGGTCGCTTCGGGAGCATGCAAGCTGCTCTATCTCTCGCCAGAACGGTTGATGTCGGAACGCATGTTAGACGCAATCGCGCGGCTTAATCCTGGAATGTTTGTGGTGGATGAGGCCCATTGTATATCAAAATGGGGGGTAAGCTTCCGGCCTGAATATGAGCGGCTTTCGGTTCTGTGTGAACGCTTCCCGAACGCCGTTCTCGCAGGGTTCACTGCCACTGCCGACAAGGCAACCAGGCAAGACATCGCCGAAAAACTGTTTCGCGGCGAAGGCCACACATTCGTGTATGGTTTTGACCGACCTAACCTTCGGCTTGCCGTTGACGCCAAAACCAACTGGAAGGCGCAGATTCTGGCATTCATGGAAGAACGCCGCGAGGTGGCGGGAATTATCTACTGCCTGTCGCGCAAGCTCACCAATGAAGTGGCAGAGTTTCTAAACGGGGAAGGATTTAACGCCATTCCCTATCACGCAGGTCAGGACGCAGAGACCCGCAGAACAAACCAGAACCGTTTCATGTCCGAACAGGCCGTCACCATGGTGGCGACCATTGCGTTCGGCATGGGCGTCGACAAACCTGACATCCGCTATGTGTGCCATCTAAATCTTCCTGCCAGCATGGAGGCCTATTACCAGGAAATTGGCCGTGCCGGGAGAGACGGACTTCCGGCTGAAACTCTCATGCTGTTTGGCCTCGCCGATATGGGCATGCGCCGCCAGTTTATTGAACAAGACGGCAAGGACGCGGCCCACAAGATGCGCGAGCATAAACGGCTCGATGCCCTGCTGGCCTATTGCGATGCCTCCGGGTGCAGGCGCACTGCACTTCTGTCTTATTTCGATGAGGACGTGCGGACCTGCGGGAATTGCGATAATTGCCTCAACCCACCGAAACTGGTGGACGCAACGCCAGCTGCACAAATGCTTTTCGCTGCCATTAAAGACACAGGACAGATGTTTGGGGCAGCGCATATTATTGATGTGGTACGCGGCGCATCAACCCAGAAAATCACCGAGCGCGAGCATGACCGCTTGCCCAGCTACGGAGCTGGCGGCAAACAGCCAAAAGTCTATTGGCAAGGTTTTATTCGCCAGGCGGTGGCCGGCAATTACCTCGCCATCAACATCCAAAAATACGGCGCCTTACAACTCACCGCGCTTGGTACAGACGTACTTGCCGACACCACGGCTTTCAAAATCCGCGAAATCGATATTTCCAAACCTGCGAAGAAATCCAAGGCGGGCAAAGCAACAGCCATTCCTGTGGCGGAGGGTGACCAAGCACTGCTGGCGGCGTTGAAAAAACTCCGGCTCGACTTGGCCCGGTCGCGTGATGTGCCTGCATATGTGGTGTTTCCTGACATAACGCTGATCGAGATGGCCCGTGAACGCCCGGTAGATATGACACAATTAGCAGCCATTAACGGCGTCGGGCCAAAGAAACTGAAGGATTTTGGCACTACTTTTCTGGAAGAAATTGCAATTCAACGTTAACTTTCAATTTTCACAACACCCTCTAAGCGCTTGACTTTCAACCTGCATAGGCCCATGTGAGCTCCAGAGCTTCCCGTGATCGCGCGATTCAACCCAAACTCAGGGTGTTATCGTTACGGGGCTTTTCATAAAAACTTCGTTAGATCCAGGTGCGCGTGGACATAAACGACGCGGCCTATGCCTGCAGCGCGTGAACGTGCGCGGGCGCGCCGAAATTCAAGGAATACCATTAAGTGACTGACACGACTTTCGCCGATCTCGGGCTTACCGAGCGGCTTTTAAAGGCGTTGGATGATGCGCAATATACGCACCCAACTCCAATCCAACAAAACGCCATTCCAATGCTGCTTGACGGCAAAGACCTGTTTGGCATCGCCCAGACAGGAACAGGCAAAACCGCGGCATTCATATTGCCGCTCCTCCATCACCTTCAAGCTGATGACATCAAAGCTGAGCCGCGCATGCCGCGCGCGCTCATCCTCGCACCAACACGCGAGCTGGCGCTGCAGATTTCTGAAAGCATCAAAACCTATGGCCGCCGCATGCAAATTCGACAGGCAGTTATCATGGGTGGTGTTGGCAAGAACCCGCAAATAAAAGCCCTGAACCGTGGCCTCGATATTCTCATCGCCACACCGGGCCGGCTGCTCGACCTGGTAAACCAGCGCTGTGCGGATTTGAGCGAGTGCAAATATCTGATTATTGATGAAGCTGACCGCATGTTCGACATGGGCTTCATCCGTGACGTGCGCAAAATTACTTCAATGCTGCCGAAAGAGCGCCAAACTCTGCTTTTCTCCGCCACCATGCCAAAAGAAGTGGCAAAACTTGCCGGTGAAATTCTCACGCGTCCTGAACGGGTGGAAATAGCCTCCAAGAGCATTGCTGTTGAACGTATTGAACAACACATTCACCATTTGCCGTCAGCTGGTAAACGCGATCTCCTGGTAAAACTTCTCGATGCGCCTGACATGAGTAAGGTCATTGTCTTCACCCGCACCAAACGCGGCGCAGACCAAGTGGTCAAGCGTCTCGCCAATGAAGGTGTCGATGCGGTGGCAATCCATGGTCGCAAATCGCAGAACGCCCGCCAGAAGGCGCTGGAAAGTTTCCGCACCGGCCATATGCGCGTGCTTGTGGCAACTGATATCGCCTCACGCGGGCTTGACGTTGATGACGTCTCGCACGTGATCAACTATGAGCTGCCCCATGAACCGGAAAGTTATGTCCACCGCATTGGCCGCACCGCGCGCGCCGGCGCAAACGGCATTGCGATTTCCTTTTGTGATGCCAAAGAACGCCCTCAATTGCGGGCAATCGAGCGGCTGATCAAACGCCCGTTGGACGTTGTGGGCGACGCCCCATCCGAGCAACCGGCAAGGGCGGCAAACACGCGAGGCAATTCAAATGGCAAACCTGCAGATCAAGCCCATAAGCGCCGTCGGCGCCCACGGCGCTTCAATCAGCGCGCCGCCTAACAAATAGTTCCATATTGATTCATTTGCCAAGGTTTGTCGAATTTTCACAAACCTTGGCAAAAAAGTAGGAACAGACGCGCGCTGCTTGACCAATCATTCTCCCTGACATGAAAAACCGCCTTGCGGCGAAGGGAGGATGCAGATGAAATTTCAGCTTGCGATCAATATGGAGCGCATCACGCCTGAACTGGAAATGGCGGATGTAGCGAAGCATACCCTCGACATGGTGCAAATGGCTGACCAAGGCGGTTTTAATATCGTCTGGGCAGCTGAACACCATGCCCTGGAAATGACGATCGCGCCAAACCCGTTCCAGATCCTCACCTGGTGGGCAGCCCACACCAATGACATTCGCTTAGGCACAGCTGTTGTGGTTGCGCCTTACTGGCACCCGGTTGATGTGGCTGGTGAAGCCGCTCTGGTAGATTTGTATAGTGGTGGCCGCCTCGAATTTGGCATCGGTTCCGGCGCCTATCAGCGCGAATTTGACATCATGCATCAGGGCCTGAAGCAAAGCGATGGCTGGCGTTACATGCAGGAAATGTTGCCCGCTGTGAAAGCACTCTGGGAGGGAGACTACGCCCATCATGGCGAGTTCTGGCAATTCCCGGTCGCCACCTCCGTGCCCAAGCCTGTGCAAAAGCCGCACCCGCCAATTTGGGTTGCAGCACGCGCACCTATTACCTTCGATTATGCGGTCAAAAATGGTTGCAATATTATGTCATGGCCACTCACCCGGCCCATGTCGGAAGTCGAGCTCTATATGAGCAACCTGAACGAAGCGGTCACCAACAATCCAGGCGCTGCCCGACCAACTATGGCAATGATGCGCCATTCCTGCGTCTATGAAAACAAGAATGACCGCGAAGTTCCGATTAAGGCAGCACAGCGCCAGCTTGGGCAATTCGAAAACCTGTTCAAGAATCTCGGGGACGTTGAAAATGGCTTCCCGAAGGAAGTTGACCTCGACGCAATTGCAAATCGTGATGAATACAATCCACAAATGCTGCACGATAATCTGCTGTTCGGTACACCCGATGAGGTTATTGCCAAGCTAAAAACCTATGAAGACGCTGGCGTTGATGAATTCATTTATTATGCCAGCCTGGGCCTTGGCCATAAGGAGCAAAAAACCTCACTCAAATTGTTCATCGAAGAAGTTATGCCGGCTTTTGCCTGAGCATTGGGGTAGGGATACTATGACGAACTTCGTTGAGGTGCGGCGCGACGGCCATGTTCTGGAAGTCAAACTGAACAACCCAAAGGTCAACGCTATCGACCATGAAATGAGCCGCCAGCTTGGCGCGGCTTTTGCCGAACTGCGAGATGATCCGGAGTTGCGGGTTGGTATCCTTACCGCAGAAGGTGACAGAATTTTTTCTGCCGGGTGGGACCTGAAGGCGCTTGATGCGGGGGAAACCAAACTCGACAATTGGTGGGAAGACGGCGATTACGGCGATGGCGGGTTTGCTGGTCTGACGGAAAATTGGACCCTCAACAAACCCGTTATTGCGGCGCTGAACGGACTGGTCATTGGCGGAGGCTTTGAACTGGCCATGGGGTGCGATCTGTTAATCGCCGCTGATCATGTTGAATTCGGCCTGCCAGAAATGCCCCTTGGCATGGTGCCCGATGCAGGGGCGCTGCAACGCCTTCCTCGTCGCATTCCCCATAACATCGCCATGGAAATGTTCCTGCTGGGCCGACGCATGGACGCCGAAGAAGCCGCCCGCTATGGCCTGGTCAACAAGATTGTTCCCAAGGAAGAGTTAATGAATGCAGCGCGTGAATGGGCGGGCCAGCTGGCACAAGCGGCACCCCTTGCCATGCAAACAGTCAAAGAAGTGCTTCGCTCAATAGAATGCGTGCCGCTCGAAACCGCTTTTGCCAGAATGCGCACTGGTGATTTGCCCACGTATCGGGCGATGTTGAAATCAGAGGATGCTGAAGAAGGCGTCCGGGCGTTTGTCGAAAAACGCGACCCTGTTTTCAAGGGCCGCTGAAAATGGCGCAGCCTTTACCCCAAGATGTCACCCGCGTAACCAGCCTTGGTGGCGGGCCGATTGGCGGCGGATGGACGGCTTATTTCCTTGCGCGCGGCTATGATGTTACCGCCTACCTGCACGATATGGCGGAAGAACCTGCATTTCGCGATATCGTCTACACTGCCTGGATCAGTCTTGAGGCACTGGGACTGGCAGAAGGGGCATCAGTTGAACGCCTGACTGTTACGTCAGATTTGAAGCAAGCTGTGAGTGGGGCGCAATTTATCCAGGAAAGTGCGCCGGAAAACCTAAACCTGAAACAAAGCTTGTATGCCGAGCTTGGTACGCTCGTACCAGATGACGTGGTCATTGCCTCGAGCACCTCCGGGCTGACGATGACAGAAATCCAGGCCAATTGTTCAACTGCCGAACGCACCATTGTCGGGCATCCTTTTAATCCGCCTTATCTTCTTGCCCTTGTTGAAATCGCAGCCGGAGACAAAACCTCTCCGCAAACTGTCCAATGGACAGAACAGTTCTATGCTGCCGCCGGTAAGGCACCGCTGGTGCTGAACAAGGAAATCCCCGGCTTCATCGCCACCCGCCTGCAGGAAGCCTTGTGGCGCGAGGCACTGCACATGGTTGCCAGCGGCGAGGCGACGCCGGAACAAATCGACACGGCGCTCATTAACGGGCCTGGCCCGAGGCTTGCTTTGATGGGCCAATGCATGGCGTTCCATGTGGCTTGTGGCGAAGGGGGAATGGCGACTAACCTCGACCAGTTTGGCCCCGCCCTAAAACTGCCCTGGACACGGCTTGCCGCACCTGAGCTAACCCGCGACCTGCGCGACGCTATGGTAGACGGGTGCAACGACATGGCCGATGGCCGGCATTTTACCGAACTGGCGGCTGATCGCGACCGTGGGATTGTTGCCATTCTGAAGGCGATTGAGGCGGCTCAATCGGGCGGGTAAATGAGAAAACCGTGCCGAGCCAACTGGGGTTTGCCTCTCGTTCCGGCCAGGCATGGCGGTACTCGCTGGGTTTCCTACCGAAGCATTTGGTAAATGCCTGAGAAAAATAGGACATGGAATTAAAGCCGCTCGCCACAGAGACATCGCGGATCGACATGCGCGTTGTTGTGAGCAAAACCCGCGCGTATTGCAGCCGCAGCAACTGCCCGAGCTGCACCACTGAACACCCCATGTGTTTTTTGAACATGCGCTCCAGTTTACGCTGGGACAAGCCTATCGACTTGGCGATTTCCGGAACGCTGAGCGGGTCTGAAATATTTGCTTCCATCAGTTTAATGGTGGCTTCGATTTCCGGGTGTAGCCGGTCCGTCGTGCTGCCTAGAGAATGTCTTTGAGCAAAGTCCGCAGGACGCATCGGATGATGCAAAATCTGATCTGCCACTTCATGGGCCAGATGTTCTCCATGCTTTTGAGAAATCAGATGCAGCATTAGATCAATGCCGGCAGTTCCCCCAGCGCAAGTCATCAACTTGCCATCGACGGTGAACAGCTGCTCACGCAAATGGGAATTCGGGAATTGTTCCGCAAATCCGGCCATATGCGACCAGTGGGTGGTGGCTTGCCGACCCGACATGAGCCCAGCGCGCGCCAACACATATGCGCCGATTTCCATGCCGCAAATTTTCGCGCCCTTGCGCTCCAACAACCGCAACCAGTTGAACAGTTCCGGCTGCACATAACGTTCACAGCCCCAACTGCCGAGCACAAAAACCGTGTCGAAAACTTCGCGGGACGCGTTCAATGGTTCGCAATTTACGGTGAGGCCGTTGCTCGCGGTGAGTTCGCCGCCGCCAGGCGTTAAAAACGTCCACTCATAAAGCGGATCAGCCGATAGGTAATTGGCGATACGCATCGGATCGATTGTGGTGGTTAGTGTCATCATGTTGAAACGAGAGATGAGGACAAAGGCCATTTTCGATAAATTGACGGACGCATGCCGTGAAGGTACTGCCACCAGACGTAACCCTTTCAAATTCCGCAACACTCGATTTTGCAGCCTTTGTCGAAAAATAACAAGCGGTGGCGAGAAATTCCAAATGTTCTCCTGCCGGTGTTTCCACAATGGGGCCGATAGAATGACAACCGGCAACGGTTAATTGGGGGCGGAAAAATGAATTTTGAAACAGTGGTCACATGTGCGGTGACCGGCGCAGGCGACACAACCGGCAAACACCCAGGCGTTCCGGTTACGCCAAAGCAAATCGCAGAAGCAGCTATCGAAGCGGCCAAAGCGGGTGCCGCGATTGCCCATATTCACGTGCGCGACCCTGAAACCGGCAAGGGATCCCGCGATCCTGAACTGTTCAAGGAAGTTGTCGACCGGGTGCGCGCAAGCGACACCGATGTTGTCATCAACCTCACTGCCGGGATGGGCGGGGATTATGTTGTAGATGGCGATAATCCGTCAAAGGCCGGCCCGGGTACAGATATGATTGGCCCGATTGAACGACTGGCCCATGTGGAGCAACTGTTACCAGAAATCTGCAGCCTTGATTGTGGCACTATGAATTTCGGTAATGGCAACGAAATCTATGTTTCGACACCACCCTACTTGCGGAAAATGGCGGAGCTGACCAAAAAATGGGGCGTGCGGCCAGAGCTTGAAGTTTTCGAGCTGGGTCACATCCGTTTTGCAAAGCAGATGATTGCCGAAGGGCTCATCCAGGAGCCGCCATTATTTCAGATTTGCCTCGGTATTCCGTGGGGTGCTGAGCAAACCGTCGACAATATGAAGGTGATGAAAGACGAACTGCCCGCCAACGCAAGTTGGGCGAGTTTCGGTGTTTCACGCATGCAGATGCCAATGGCCGCTGCCGCTGTTGCGCTTGGCGGCAATGTGCGCGTCGGGCTGGAAGATAATATCTATCTCGATCGCGGTGTACTGGCCAGCAATGGCCAATTGGTGGAGCGGGCTGTGGGCATTATCGAGCGCATGGGTGCTCGCACACTAACACCTGCCGAAGCACGCACAAAACTTGGCCTTCGCGGCGGATGAGGATAGAGGCATGACCATTAATCTAAACCATGAGCAGGAAATGCTCGTCCAAACCGTGCGCGCCTTTATGGAGGCTGAGCTTTTTCCCCACGAAGAAGAGGTTGATCGTATTGGACGTGTACCAATGGAAATTGGCCGTCAAATCGAAAAGCGCGCAATTGAAGCCGGCCTCTATGCGGCAAACCTGCCCGAAGACGTTGGCGGCGGCGGGCTTGATTATACGAGCATGGCACTGATCGAGCGCGAATATGGCAAGACCAGCCATGCGCTACATTCCTGGATTGGCCGGCCAACAGAACTTCTGATGGCGTGTGAAGGTGACCAGATTGAGAAATATCTCACCCCTTGTGTGAAGGCGGAAAAACGCGAGCTGTTTGCGTTGACTGAGCCTGAAGCTGGTTCAGATATCATGTCGATGAAATCCCAGGCGCGACGCGATGGGGATGACTGGATTTTGAACGGTTCGAAGCATTTTATCTCCGGCCCCGTCATGCCGGATTTCTCTATTGTGTTCGCGGTAACCGGCGAGGACGAAACTCCGCGCGGCCCACGCAAACGGATTACGGCATTTCTGGTAGACACTGGCACCAAAGGTTTTGAGATTTCCGAGGGCACGCGTTGCGTCAGCTATCGCGGTTACCACACTTTTGAACTGCGGTTCTCCAACGTTCGTCTTGGGCCAGAGCAAATTCTTGGTGAAGAAGGCAATGGGCTTGAACTGGCTGGAAAATGGCTCGGTATGGGCCGTATCTGGGTAGGTGCAACCTGTTGTGGCAAAGCGGAACGGCTTTATGACCTCGCGGTGGATTGGGCCGCAAACCGCAAGCAGTTTGGCAAACCGATTGGCCAGTTTCAGGCGACCGGGTTCCGCCTCGCCGATATGGCGATTGGCTTGAAGACGGCCGACCTCTTGGTGATGGATGCCGTCGAAAAGGCTGATGCGGGCACATTGCAAGATGCTGATGCGGCGATGGTGAAAGTCTATTGTTCTGAGATGCTCAACAAAGTAGCTGATGACACGGTTCAGATTTATGGCGGCATGGGGCTGATGGAAGAAATGCCGATCCAGCGGTTGTGGCGGGATTCCCGCCTGGAACGCATTTGGGATGGCACTTCGGAAATCCAGCGCCACATTATTACCCGCTCAATTCTTCGACCTCATGGTGCCTGATGAGGCCCGCACAGCGTAAAAACCTGGAGCGATTGTTCCAACCTCGTCATGTGGCCGTTATTGGCGGGCGAGATGCGGAAGTGGCCATTCGCGAATGCGACAGGATTGGCTATCAAGGCAAAGTCTGGCCGGTAAACCCAAAGCGTGAAAGCCTTGGTGGGCGACCATGTTTCACGAATTTGGGCGACTTACCCGAAGCGCCCGACGCGGTTTATCTGGCAATCCCTGCACCCGCCGCAGTTGATGCGGTTGCCCAACTTTCTGCCATGGGAGCAGGCGGCGTGGTGTGTTATTCGGCAGGCTTTGGCGAGGCCGGTGACCATGGCGCAAGCCTTGAATCTGAATTGATTGAAGCTGCAGGAGACATGGCGCTGATTGGGCCAAACTGCTACGGGTTCATCAACTATATCGACCGGGTTGCGTTGTGGCCGTTCACCCATGGTGGCACCAGCCCTGGCTATGGCGCAGCGATCATCACCCAGTCCGGCATGCTGTCTTCCGACATCACAATGAGCCAGCGATCCCTGCCATTCACCTATATGGTTTCCGCTGGCAACCAGGCATCTTTGGGGTTGGAGGACTTCCTGGATTTTCTGGTTGATAAACCGGAAGTTCGAGCGATTGCGCTTCATATCGAAGGCTTGAAGGACATTAATCATTTCAGCGATGCTGCCTTAAAAGCCATGCGCGCAGGCAAACCCATCGTTGCCCTTAAAACCGGCAGCTCCAGTATCGGTGCGCAGTTAACCGTTAGCCATACCGGCTCATTATCAGGAGAAGATGAGCTTTATCAGGCCTTGTTCGACCGGCTTGGGATCATTCGCGTCAGTAGCCCCACGCAAATGGTGGAGACGGTCAAATTCCTGGCAATCTCCGGTGCACCAAAGGGAAATCGAGTATTAGGGTTCACCTGTTCTGGCGGCGGCGCAACCATGCTCGCTGATCATGGGGAATCCATTGGCCTGGGTTTTCCGCAACCAACTCAGCAAACCGCAAAAAACCTCGAAGGCCTCCTCCCCGATATTGCCACTGTTTGTAATCCACTGGATTACACAACACCAATCTGGGGCGTTCCAGAGCGGGTGGGGCCGGTTTTTGATGCTGCACTGTCGGATGGATATGATGGCGCAATCATTGTCCAGGATTTTCCCCATCCCGATCTCGATGAAACCAAACAATTCTATTTCAATGATACCTGTTCGTTTGTGAAAGCTGTGAAGGCGGCAAACATTCCAGCAGCGGTGTGCAGCACCTTGCCGGAAAACCTCGACATGGACACCCGTGAGTTTTTGGTGTCACAAGGTGTCGCGCCTATGCAGGGCATTCATGAAGCACTGAACGCAATGCAGGCAGCGACCTGGTATCACGCCCGCCGCACGGCCATTCTTGCTGCACCACCATTGCCGGTTCTGGCCGCGCGCGAACACACTTGCGCCACAGAATTTTCAGAATGGGATGGCAAGCAAATTGCAAAGCAGGCGGGGTTAGCCGTGCCGAATGGAGCATTGGTAAGTGGAGCAGACGCGGCGGCGGCGGCGCGTCAACTTGGCTTTCCTGTTGTGTTGAAAATGATGGGTCCAAAACTTGCCCACAAAACCGAAGCCGGGGCGGTCTGCCTGAACTTGATGGACGACGGTGCCGTTGGTGAAGCGGTTGAAAAGATGCAGGCTGACGTCAGCCGGTTCGATCCTGACGCGGTAACCGATCAGTTTTTGGTAGAGTGCATGGCCGCAAAACCCGTTGCTGAGTTGATGGTATCGATCCGCACTGACGCACAATTTGGACTGGCGATGACCCTTGCCAGCGGCGGCGTATTCGTCGAGTTGATCGGCGATGCGGAAACAGTGCTTTTACCAACAGGCAAGGGCGATGTTCTGGCTGCGCTGGAACGGTTAAAAATCGCGCAATTGTTCGATGGATTTCGCGGAGCAGCAAAGGTGGACAAGGAAAAAATCGCCGAACAATTGCTCTCGTTCGCCGCACATTTATCACAGCATCAGGATGGCTTCAGCGAAATCGAAATTAATCCGCTTTTCGTTTATCCTGAGAATATCTGCGCTGTCGATGTGCTCATTCGCTAGCGCATGACAAACGGGTTTGCCATGGGTTCACTTGAGGTGTTGACCCACACGGTTTTAGGTCTGGTGTAGTCATACATCGCTTGGAATCCGCTCTCGCGACCATAACCTGAGCCTTTAAAGCCGCCAAACTCAGCAATTGGTGATACCGCGCGGTAAGTATTCACCCAGACAATTCCAGCCCGCACCGCTTTCGCCACCCGCATTGAACGCGCGCCATCGCGCGTGAAAATACCTGCCGCCAACCCGTGTTTGGTATCATTTGCCATCTGGATAACTTCGTCTTCATCCTTGAAGCGCAAAACGCTGAGCACCGGGCCAAACAGTTCCGTATCAACGATGCGCTGCTGCTGATTTTTGCATTCGATAATGGTCGGCTCATAAAACAGACCGGCTTGCTGGTCTGCCGGGCGTTTGCCGCCATGGAGCAGCTTGCCGCCTTCTTCTTGGGCAAAGGCGACTTCCCGTTCGATGTTTTCTAGTTGCCCAGTGGTACAGAGCGGGCCCATTTGGGTTTCTTCCGCCAGCGGATCGCCAATTTTAATTTGGGCTGCAAGCTTCACCATTCTATCCAGAAACTCATCAGCAATATCTTCGTGCAGATAGAGCCTGGATC
>CAJQND010000337.1 GCA_905479595.1 uncultured Hyphomicrobiales bacterium | reverse complement strand
AGCGCCAGAATATATTGCCGAGCAAGGGATGAAAGTAGGGCGCATCGATTCTGCCAAACTGCAGGAAATCGCGGTAGAGGCGGCCGAGAAGGCCTTTGGGCATGGTGATCTGGTTGTGGCCTTCTTCCGTCCGTATATCTATCTCAATCAAAATGCGATCCAGCGGGCTGGTTTAAACAAGGCAGATGTAGAAACGGTGATCGGGGATGCGGTCAGCGCCATGCCGGGTATCGCACGCACAATTGCTCGCTCCCAATTGTCAACCTTACCGGAGACCAGTCTGTTGGAACGGGTGCGCAACAACAATCACCCGGACAATTCCGGGGATATCTATGTTGTGCAGCATCCGTTCTGGTACTTGCAGGAGGGCAGCGCGATCTCTGTCATGCACGGGTCTCCGTGGTCCTACGATACCCATGTGCCCATCATATTCGCAGGTCCGGGGATTGAGCGGCAAACGGTGAACCGACTGGTCCACCCGGTTAGTGTTGCGCCAACTTTGGCCACGATTCTTGGCACAAAAGTGCCATCATCCGCTTTTGCAGAGCCGCTCACTGAAGTCCTGGGTGGGGCCCGCTAGGGCGAGCCCCTTGTGTTGGTGGTCTAACCGGCAAGCATCAGGTCGAGGGCCTGAACACAGGCGCCACTGGCGCCCTTGCCCAGATTATCCAGCAAAGCAACCAGATTGACCTGGTTACCATTGCCAAACACATGGAGGTCCATTGTGTCCTGACCCGCCAGCGCCGTTGCATCGAGGCGGGTGACGCTGGCACTTTCTTCAAGCGATGCAAGACGCACATGCTCGCAACCGGCATAGTGTTCGGACAGGCAATCATGCAGGTCTTCCAGACTTGTGGCACCAAGTGACGCCATATGCAGCGGGACCTGAACAATCATGCCCTGGGGAAAACGTCCAACACTTGGTGAAAACAGCGGTGCTTGTTCCAGCAGGCCATAGGTGGTGATCTCGGGCACATGTTTGTGCGTCAGGCCGGTTGCATAAAGGAAGTGCGGAGCCGAAATGGCATCTTCTCTCGTATCATCTTCCATCTGGGCAATCAGGTTTTTCCCGCCCCCTGTATAGCCGGATACGGCATTGATCGTCACAAGTGCGTCTTTGGAGAGAATTCCAGACTTGGCCAGTGGGCGAATTAGCGCGATGGCTCCAGTGGAATAGCAACCGGGGTTGGAAACAAACCTTGCTTTGGCAATGATCCTGTCGTGACCGGGATCTAGTTCCTTGAATCCGAACACCCAGGTGGGATCTGTTCTGTGTGCCGTGGACGCGTCAATCAGGCGCGTATTGCCACCAGAAACCATGCGGCCGGCTTCCCGCGAGGCGTCATCCGGCAGACAAAGAATGGCAAAATCGGCTTCGTTCAAAAGCGCTTCCCTTGCATTGGGGTTGCGTCTTTCTTCATGCGGCATGGACAGGAGGTTTATATCGGTACGGTTTGCCAGCCGGTCTCTGATTTGCAGCCCGGTCGTGCCGTGTTCTCCGTCAATATAAATCTTGGGGTGAGTCATGATCTTCTCATTTTTCAATAGGTTAGGCGAGGTGTTGGAATCGAATTCCGAACTGGTTGATTCAGTTTATGAAGACCGAAATCGTCGCTTCCAAAGATTGCCCAGCATGTAAACGGCGACTGTGGCACCGGCAATTGAAGTTATATCGGCATGGTCATAGGAGGGGGACACTTCAACCACGTCGGAACCGACCACTTCGAGGTCTGCCAGTTCCCGCAACAGCAACAGAGCCTGCGCCGAACTCAACCCTCCCGATACCGGTGTTCCGGTTCCGGGTGCATAGGCGGGGTCGAGACAATCAATGTCAAAACTCACATAGGTCTTCTTGCCCGCAACCCGTTCGTAAACCCGTTTGGCAATCTCCCTGGTTCCGATTTCATGGCAAGTAAGAGCATCAATAATTTCGATGCCATAGTCTTGTGGTGCAATTGTACGAATGCCGACCTGTATTGAGTGCTCCACATCAATCAGCCCTTCTTTGACGGCGCGAGTGATCATCGTTCCATGATCAACAGCGCCTTCCTTGTCGTCCCAGGTGTCCTGATGGGCATCGAATTGAACCAGAGCCAACGGACCATGTTTTTCAACATGGGCCTTGAGCAGCGGATACGTGACGAAATGATCTCCACCAATCGACAACAGATAAGGGCTGGAGTCCGCACCAATGAGGGAGGCTGCATTGCTTTCTATGATATCAGGCACGTTCGCCTGATGGCCATAGTAGAACTGACAGTCGCCGTAATCGATCACGGCCATATCGTCGAATAGCCTGGAGCCGAACGGATATTGGGGATCATTGTCCATTCCGCAGGATGCTTCTCGCACACCACGGGGGCCAAATCGGGTTCCCGGCCGGTTGGATGTTGCAGTGTCGAGCGGGATGCCCCAAACGACAACATCTACACCATTCAGGTCGTTGGTGTATTTGCGCCGCATAAACGACAGCGCCCCTGCATAGGTCGGATCGCTCGACTGCTGATGCAGACTTTTGGCTGTAAATGCATTGTCCATGCCGGAAGGTTTGTCGTGGGTCATATCAAGTCAACATTTCAAACAAAAAAGGCGGGCCGCAGGGCCCGCCTTTGATAGCACCAAATGATGCAAAATGGGTAAGCCTTAGCGTTTTGAGAACTGGAAGGAACGGCGGGCTTTCGCGCGACCGTATTTCTTACGTTCAACATCACGGCTGTCGCGGGTCAGGAAGCCTCCTGATTTCAAAGTGCCGCGCAGTTCAGGTTCGTAATAGGTCAGGGCCTTTGAAATGCCATGACGCAGGGCACCTGCCTGGCCGGACAGACCACCGCCGGATACGGTTGCAAAAATATCGAACTGTGTTTCACGTCCAGTTGCAACCAGTGGCTGTTTAACAACCATCTGCAAAACGGGGCGCGCAAAATATTCAGTGAAATCGCGCTCTTTGGTGGCTTTCTTGCCTTCCTTGCGGTTTTTCTTCTGTACATCGCGTTTCTTGACAGCGCCTTCGATGATGATGCGGCCGGAGCCTGGCTTGAGCCACACCCGTGCCACTGCATCTTTACGCTTGCCAGTTGCATAGGCACGACCGTGTTCATCAACCTTGCGTTCGTGAACAGGAGCAGGCGGGTTA